>JBDSEC010000527.1:0-6574 GCA_039920205.1 Pyrinomonadaceae bacterium | reverse complement strand
TAATTTACATCTAGGGATCCATTCATTTGAACCAAACCAACGAAAGCCGTTCAACTTCGATCTATTTAGGCAAGACCTCGATCATTATCGGGGTCTGTTTTGTGCTTTCCGGCGCGACCGGATTGATCTACGAAGTGCTGTGGGCCCGCATGTTGGGCCTAGTTTTTGGCGCTACTACGTTCGCGATCAGCACGGTCCTAGCGGCGTTCATGGGCGGGTTGGCGCTGGGTAGCGCATTGTCCGGAAGGTATGCCAAGCAGTTGCGGAACCCGCTGCGCGCTTACGGATCATTGGAGATCGGCATCGCGATCTATGCCCTGTTGGTTCCGTTGCTCTTCCGTTTGGTTGATTGGTTATACGCGGCGCTTTGGTCGCAAGTGCAGGCGGGATTTTTCGTTTTCAGCCTCTGGCGATTTCTCTTGGCCAGCGCGGTCTTGCTGATCCCGACGGCGTTAATGGGTGCAACGTTACCGATACTTTCGTCAGCGATCCTTCGCTCCGACCGTTCGGGTCCCACCGCGATCACGGGTCTGTACAATTGCAATTTGATCGGCGCCATTGCCGGGGCGCTCGTCGCAGGTTTTTTTCTACTGCCGGAGTTCGGAGTTAAGGCGACGATCTGGACCGCGGCAGCGATCAATCTGTTGATCGGATCAACCGCGCTTTACCTGGAGAGCCGCAGCCCGAGCTGGAAGGTTGTTGACCAGCCGATCAATATTCCGGAATCCGTGTCCCCAATTGCAAGTTCGTCCAACGCGGCCGCCGATTCCCGTTTTTGGTGGTGGTGCGCTTTGACCTCCGGTTTTGTGACGATCGGTGTCCAGGTCGCCTGGTCGCGGATCCTCACGATGGTGATCGGATCAAGCACCTATGCTTTTAGCTTGGTCGTTGCGCTGTTTCTTACCGGGCTGTCGATCGGCGCCCTGTGGGTCGCGCGCCGGGGCCGCATTGTTGAGCTACGCCGGGCGATATTTCGCGCCGAACTCGCCGCCGCCGCGGCACTCTTTCTAAGCCTTTGGGTCGTGAATTTTATGCCCAACTTGCTGATCGATCTGGGTATTCGGCTGCACTTGGCAAATTGGTGGGCGCTGCTGGCACTGCAATCGGGGATCGCCGCGTTGTTGATCTTGATACCCGCAACGTTGATGGGTTTGGTGATGCCGCTGGTGTTGGTTTGGGCCAACGAACGCGGTGAGCAATATGCCGTCGGCCGCGTCGGGCGCTTGTATGCCGCCAACACCTTGGGCGCTATCGTCGGAGCCGTATTGGCGGGATTCGTCTTCATCCCCCAGTTGGGCGTGCGCTTGACGATCTTGTTCGCGGTGGCGATCTGTCTCGTGATCGCGGCCGTGGCCCGGCCCGTTAAGGCCGGAAAACTGGATGCCGACATGCAGCGCGCTGTAGCCCTCGGCCTGGCGGTGACCATGATCGTGGCACTGCCCTTTGTCGGTCCGCGATTGAATTTGGCGATGCTTTCGGTGGGCGCCTACGACGGACTGGTTCGCGTGTTGGCCGGTACGCGCTTTGGCGGTGACACCACTTCACAACAGGGCCGGGCGATCTCGTTCAAATTGCTGGCCTATTATGAAGGCCCCACCGCCACCGTTTCCGTTTCAGAGAGCGAAGGCGCACGCTTTCTGGCGATCAATGGCCGGACCAATGCGTCGGATAAATTGGATATGCCAACTCAGGTGATGGTCGGGCAGTTGCCTTTGCTGATCGCGCCCCGCACGGATAACGCATTGACCATTGGCTATGCCTCGGGTGTGACCGTCGGAGCATTGCTGCAATCCGATATCAAGAGCCTGGAATGCGTCGAGCTGGAGCCACGCGCCATCGACGCCGGACATTTTTTTGACCACGTCAATCATCGTCCCTTTGAGGATCCACGCCTGCGCTTAACCGTTGATGACGCGCGCGCCTTTTTGCGCGTGACGCCCACGCGTTACGACATTATCGTTAGTGAACCGAGCCATCCGTGGGTTCCGGGCGTAGCGAACCTGTTCACCCGCGAGTTTTTTCAACTGGGCCGCAGCCGTTTGAACCCGGACGGCGTTTTTGTTCAATGGCTGCAGGTGTATCAGATCTCAACAGAAAGCCTGCGGACCGTACTCGCCACTTTTCACGAGACGTTCCCGAATGTGTTGATCTTTCGCGTGGGCGGCAATCGTAGTAGCAAAGATCTGATCCTGCTCGGCAGCCAACAACCGCTGAATCTAAATGCGATCGAATCGCGTTTGGCGAATCCCCAGATCGCCGCCGAATTGGCCCGCATCAACGTTGTTGGCCGCGCGGGAGTCGAGGGATGGTACGTATGCGATCAAGAACAGTTAGGCCCGGCCGTCGCGGGAGCGATCATTAACACAGACGACAATATGCGAGTGGAAACGCGGGCGCCGCGCGAAGCATTTCTTCCACTGATGGAAAGCAATACGGCCTGGATCGAAACATTGGCGAATCAGGCAAAGCTCAAGCAGCCGGCTCCGTAATACCAGCCAAAAGTGTCTCCGCGGCGGATTCCCCGCTACGGATACAGTCGGGAATCCCGGCTCCCCCGAAAGTGTTCCCCGCCAGCGCGAAGTTTGCATGTGCCGCGGCAAGCTGTTCGATCCGCCCGACACGTTCCAAATGTCCCAGGTGATACTGTGGCATCGAATTCGCCCAGCGTTCTATCTGCGTAAAGAGCGGTGGTGCGGTGATCCCCAACAGTTCTGTTAGATCCAGAATCGCGCGGCGGAGCATTTCTTCGTCATCCAGCGCAAAGATCTCGGGCTGCAGCGCGCCGCCGGCAAACGCCCGCAACAAGACGTGTCCGTCCGGCGCTCGGCCAGCAAATTTCACGCTGGAAAAACTACACGCGATGATCGATCGGCCTTCGACGGCCGGTACGACAAACCCAAATCCATTCAATCGATGAGCAATGTCTGAGCGTCGATAGGCCAGGTTGATGGTGGCGGACGAGGCATAGGGAATGGACGCGAGTTCGCCGGCCAATTCCGGATTAAATTCGCTTACGATCGCCGCCGATCGGCGAGCCGGCGTTGCCAGGCAGAGCGCGTCGGCCATCAACGTTTCACCATTCTCTAAACGGCACAACCAACCAGGATCCGCCGCAGATCGGATGACCGAGCTAACGCCGGCGTTCAATCGCACGGTACCGCTGGGCAAATGCGCCGCGACCGCATCGGACAATACTTGGGTACCGCGATCGAACGAAAGAAACAGGCTGTAGCGCGCACCGCTGGTGCCCTCGCCGCTTCCCTGCTGTCCGTCTTTTCGCTGGTTCCACAGGGCGCGGATCACGCTGCCGTGCTTGGCCTCCATATTCAGGAAGCGCGGCATCGTGGCGCGTAATGATAGTTTTTCCGGATCCGCCGTATAGATGCCGCCGATCAACGGTTGGGCCAAGCGAGTAAGGGCTTCATCGCCAAACCGTCGGCGTACAAATGCGGCCAAGCTCTCGTCTTCCGTCTCGGTAGCCTTTCGCCGGGGAACAAATAATTCACCCGAAATACGGAATTTGGCCGGCAGGCTGCAAATGCCGCTGGTAGCAAAGGGCCAGAACCGCGAGGGAGCCAGCAAATGGAAACCATCCGGGATCGAACGCAACTTCCCGTGTCGCACCACGAAACTCCGGCGATACTGTTCGTTGGTCGATATCAACCGATCAGTCAAACCTAGACGCTGTGCGAGAGCCAGTGCTTCCGGCTTTTCCGAAATGAAGGCGTCCGGGCCGCCTTCGAGCAAAAAACCGTCGCGTTCGTAGGTACGGATCACCCCGCCGAGGCGCGGACCGGCTTCTAATAACGAAATGTCGATCGGCCGATCGCCACGTAGTTCGCCCAGACGATGCACCGCAGCCAGCCCACTAATGCCGCCGCCAATGATCAATACGCGTTTTCTCGTTTGGTTACTCAATCGGCGGCCGCCGGTCGTGCGGGGATGTCATAACTGCAGCAATCCGGCCAGCACACATCGGGCCGGGGTTCGTACCGTCCTAGATAACGACGCGGTTTGTCTACCGTCCGTTCTAGGATCAATTCGCGGATCATGCGGACAAATTTCGGCTGGGTTCCCGGCGTCGCGGCCCGGATGAAATTTATATCCAACGATTCGGCCAACAGCCGGGCTTCGGTATCCAGATCGTATTTCACTTCCAAATGATCGGAAATGAATCCGACCGGCGCCAGAACCACGTCCCTTGCTCCCAGTTTTGCTATCGCACGAATGTAATCGCAGACGTCCGGCCCTAACCAGGGTTGATCGGGTGGGCCGCTGCGGCTCTGATAAACGATGGTCCAGTTCGCGTGGAAAACGGACTTTGCGATCAGCCCGCCCACCTCTTCAAGCTGCGCGACGTAATCGCACCCGTCGGCCATTGCGATCGGCATGCTATGGGCGGTGAATCCCAGATAAGCCAGATCGCGCCGCGAAGCCGGGATCTGACCTAGCGCAGCGGTAACATTTTCAACATTCGGGCCGATAAAACCCGGATGGTCGAAATAGGCGCGGATCTTATCGATAACCGGCGCCGACGGCCCGACGACCGCGCGGGCTTCTTCGATATTTCCTAAATATTGCCGGCACCCGGAAAAGGAACTATAAGCCGATGTTACAAACGCCAGAGCGTGCTTTATCCCGTCGTCGGCCATTCTCTTGATCGTTTCGGCTAGCATCGGGTGCCAGTTGCGATTGCCCCAATAGACCGGCAAATTCGGACCTTCTGCCGCCAACAACGCCGTCAATGCGGCGATAATTTGCCGGTTCTGTTCGTTGATCGGACTGACCCCGCCAAACAATTCGTAGTGCCGCGCGACGTTGTGCATTCGTTCGGGAGGGACGTTTTTACCGCGCAATACGTTCTGCAGGAACGGCATAACGTCGGTCATTCCTTCGGGACCACCAAATGAAACAAACAGAATGGCGTCGTAGGACTGGCTCATGCCTTAAATTGTAGGTGAATTCGACAGCGAGGCAAAGGAGACCGAAGCGGCGGGGTCGGGGATTGGGGGTTGGGGGCTTTCAACAGCTAAAATGAAAAACGCATCCGGCACCGAGGGCGCTTAGAATCCGCCTCGACTACGTTTCACTTCTAACAATTGTTGGTTTATTCAAGTGAACAAATAGTCCTTCCAGGCCTTGAACCGGATCGGCCGTTGACCAGTGCGGTGAGGCTTGCCTCACCGAGCATCTGTACTATCTGCGGCTTGCCGCGAATATTCTTGTTTGGGTTAGATCGCAAGCAAAATTCGCGGCATAGCCGCGTGCTTATTTGGGCTCCGGTGAGGCGAGCCTCACCGCACGGGGCAGCAGCCGAGCTGAATCGCGAATGGCCCATTTTGGGGAAATTGATCCCATCCCGCACTCCATTTCAGACGGGCCGTTCCAAGGGTGCTTTGTTGTCGGCCTCAAGCGGGACATCCGGAAAAGATCCGCGGCCAAAAAAGACGTGACGCGCAATTGAGCTCAAGCCCGGCAGGCGCATTGCGGCACAGGCCAGTTCTAACCACGCCTGCCGCCGCACTTTGGCGATGATCCGCCGCATCCACAATCGGGAAACAAACCGCGCGCGGAACAACTCGCCGGAATATTGGTTGAGCATCGCCGGATCGTTTGCCCGCATTGCCGCAATGATCACGTTCGCGGCCATCCGCGATAGCCGCAAGCACGGATCCAAACCGCCAGCCGTAAGGGGCGAAACCGCGCCCGCCGCGTCACCGATAAGAAGTCCGCGTTCGTTCGCGATCCGTCGCAACACCCCGCCCACCGGGATGCGGCCGCCGCGCTTTTCCAGTAAACGCGACTTGCTTAGATCGACTACACTGCCTGCGACGGAACGGCGAAACAGTTCCAGCGCCTCAGTCGGCTTGAAGTGCTCGACATAGCCACCCACGCCAAGATGAACTTCCTCGCCATCGTGCACGACCCAAGCCAAATAGCCAGGCGAAAGTTTCGCATCCAGAAAACAGTGAAAGCGCGGCGCTCCGTCCAACGGAACTCCCGAATAGACCTCCTCTAGTCCCACGATCCACTCCTGATTCTGGTCCAGACCGAGCGCGGCGCCCACGCGCGACTGCGCCCCATCGGCGCCGATCAGAAAGCGAGTTTGCACCTCCCAATCTTTTCCGCCCGTGGTCAATCGTATTCGCGAGCCATTAGCATTGGCTTCACCACCACCGAACAACGTGGCCGGGGACCAGCGTACGCCGTTCATGACCGCGCGCGACAGATATCGCTGATAAAGTAGTCCCATCCGGCCAACGCGGAATTCGTCGAACTGGCTTTCCATATCCTGACGCCGTCGTTTGGGCGAATAGAGCGACACCTGGCGAACCGCCGGCCCCAGGCAGTCCTCGGGCAGATCGAAATCTTCCAGCGTTCGGCGTACAAATATGCCGGTCGTGTGAACTGCACCGTCCAAGTTGGTCTTGCGGTCGATCAACATCACCCGCACCCCGGCCGCGCCCAAATTCTGCGCGCAGTACAGTCCGGCCAAACCGGCCCCTACAATGACGACATCGTATTGCTCCATAGTTAGTCTTCTACCCTTTCAGGCGTATCCGGTATTGGCGTG
>JBDSEC010000526.1:0-10380 GCA_039920205.1 Pyrinomonadaceae bacterium | reverse complement strand
CAACACCAGCGGCGTAGTCAATGACCACGCTGCTCATCAATTCGCCCACTTTACCGAAATTCTGGCTAACAACTGAAATATTCTTTCGGATCAGATCCTGGATCAACTCCGGATCCAGTTCCGCGGTCATCAAGGCGACGCCCGCCACCTTTAGTCCGATCAATCGCCGGACAAAATCAGCCGCGCGCTCAGCGTCATAATTCGTGTTGAGGAGGATGATGTTATATCCCCGCTCGAACGCCGACATCTCGATGCTCTTGACCAATTCCGGAAAGAACGGATTGGCAATGTCCGAGACCAAAAGTCCGATGAAATCCGTCCGGCCCGAAGCCAACGAGCGCGCATTCGCGTTCGGATAGTAGTTGCATTGCTTGATCGCCTCCAACACATTTTCGCGGGTCTTGTCGGTGACGTACTTGGTCTTGTTGATCACATGCGAGACCGTCGCCGTTGAAACGCCGGCCGCACGCGCCACATCTTTGAGCCGCGTCGACCTAACTGGATTGTTGTTCGAGTCGATCTCTTCACCCACTTCCATCGTGGTCAGTACCGGCGGACAATCGGGCGCTGGGTCATGTCAACGCCGGGATCATCAAGCCGAATCTAGAAAACCGTGGTCAATTTTAGGCCATCTACGGAACCGCGAACGGGTCTGGTTCGAAATGGCCCTTCGGGACTTATCACAAGACGGATGAATTCCACTTGCTTTCTTACTTTAACCGGGGACAATTTGCAAGGCCACCCGGACACAAATCTTCATTATTCTTAAGGTTAAGCGGTTGACTCGACCCCAATTAAGGTCTATTTTCAGTGCGCAGCATTGATTTCACGGCCATTTCGAGACGGTGGATATTCGTGCCGGGCGGTACTGCGTTTTTGGCGGTTTTCCCCCTTGATCGATGGGTCAACTGATGAAATTTAGGAATTTTTTCGCTTATTTGTTTGTGCTGGCGATCGTCGGATCTGTCGATCTAACGGACAGAGTTTCGCCGGTCGCCGAGGCTGCGGCACCGTTCAACGAGCAAAAAGTAAAGCGCTTAAATTTCGATTTTGGTCCTGGACAATTGGCGGCGGGCGCAATGCAGGTGACAGCGCAGGATGTGTATTCGGCCGCAACCGGCTACGGCTTTGAAGCTGGTGCGGCGGTCAATTGCCTGGGCCGCGGCGGCAACGATGCGCAGCGTAGCGACTTCTGCACCAGTGACCATCCGTTCTTCTTCTCGGTTGCCTTGCCCGAGGGGAATTACCAGGTGACGCTAACCTTAGGCGACCGCCAGGACGTATCGATTACAACGGTCAAGTCGGAATCGCGCCGTTTGATGCTTAAGGATGTATTGACCCTACCCGGCAAGTTTGTCACGCCTACCTTCACCGTCAACATTCGAAACAGCCAGATCGCCACCGGCGGCGCGGTATCGCTAAAGCCGCGTGAACAAGGCGTGTTTCATTGGGACGATAAGTTGACCTTGGAATTCAGCGGCAAGCGGCCCTGCATCGATGCGGTGGAGATCGTTCCGGTGAACCAGGCGATAACGGTCTATCTGGCGGGCGATTCGACCGTCACCGATCAGACCAACGAGCCGTACGCCGCGTGGGGGCAGATGTTGCCCCGGTTCTTTGCGCGCGGCGTGGCGATCGCCAATCATGCGGAATCGGGCGAGACCCTGCGCGCCTTTCGCAACGAACATCGCTTGGACAAGATCCTGAGTCAGATCCGATCGGGCGACTATCTTTTCATTCAGTTCACTCACAACGATCAGAAGCCCGGCGCGGACCACGTAGATCCGTTCACGACCTATCAAGAGCAACTCAAATACTACATCGGTGAGGCGCGCCAGCGTGGCGCCACCCCCGTGCTGGTTACGTCGATGAACCGGCGCACCTTCGATGCCGCGGGTAAGATCTCCAACAGTTTGGGTGATTACCCCGACGCGATGCGGCAAACAGCGAAGGCAGAAAAGGTGGCGTTGATCGACCTAGCGGCGATGAGCCAGGCATTTTACGAAGCACTGGGTCCCGACCGGTCAGTCCGCGCATTCGTGCATTATCCCGCCGGAACATTTCCGGGTCAGGACAAAGAATTGAAGGACGACACGCATTTCAACGCCTACGGCGCATACGAGTTGGCGCGTTGTGTTGTCGAAGGTATCCGCGCTAACAAATTGGGTCTGGTGAAATATTTAGTTGGTGACGACGGCCGTTTTGACCCATCGCATCCCGATCCGTTGGATAACTGGAGTTTGCCGGCGAGCCCCTACCGGGTGTTTGCGAAACCCGCCGGAAGCTAGGAATAGCATGAAAACTTGTTACAAACTTTTTGTAATTGCGTTACTGGTGGCCGCCGGCGAGGCGGGCGCTCGCGCAAACGTGACGCTACCCGATGTACTGGCCAGTTCGATGGTTCTGCAACGCGACGCGTCCGTGCCGATCTGGGGTCAAGCTGATCCTGGCGAAGCGGTGACGGTGCGCTTTCAAGGGCAAAAGCGAACCGCGGTCGCCGACGCTAGCGGCAAGTGGAGATTGAATCTTTCGGCTTTGAAAGCCAGCAGCGCGCCCGCGACGTTAACGATCGAAGGTAAGAACAAACTGGAACTGACAGACATATTGGTCGGCGAGGTTTGGCTGGTGGCCGGACAATCGAACATGCAACGGCTCTTGCGCGAGACCAACGATGGCGAGAAAGCGACCGCCGCCGCCAATTATCCGCAGATCCGCCTGTTCAATGTCAGTCGCCAAGTTGCCTTCAAGAAGGCAGCGCCGCCGCTGGCCGTCTGGCAGGCCTGCACTCCGGCTTCGGTCCGGGAATTTTCTGCTATCGGATACTACTTCGGCGTTGATCTGCAAAAGGAACTGAACGTACCGATCGGGTTGATCAACTCATCTTACGGTGGATCACAGGCAGAAGCGTGGACCCCGGTGAAATACTTGCTGGCGTCGGAGGATCTCAAGCCGACCGTCGACCGGACCAAAATATGGGACGCCGAACGGCCCCAGGCAAAGGTCGATTATGACGAAGCGATCCGAACCTGGCGCGCGGAATCTGACCGGGTCCAGGCCGCGGGTGCAGTTCCATCGCCTTCGCCGTCGGTGCCCGATGCGTTGCGAGACTATCGCATCGCGTCGTCGATCTATGACGGCATGATCGAACCGCTGATCCCGTTTCGCATACGCGGCGCGGTCTGGTACCAAGGCGAATCTAACGAAATGCGCGCGCAGCAGTACGCGATCCTATTACCGGTGATGATCCGCGCCTGGCGCGAGCAATGGGGCCAGGGTGATTTCCCCTTTGGGATCATCCAATTACCCAATTACCACGATCAAAAGCCGGAGCCGGCGGATGAGGCCTGGAGCCACCTTCGCGAGGCCCAGCGCCAGACCGCGCTCAACACCAAGAATACCGGATTGATCGTGACCATCGACGTGGGCGAGGCCCGTGATATCCATCCAAAGAACAAGGTGGACGTAGCTGCGCGCGTGACTCGGTGGGCTTTGGCCGATGTTTACGGACACAAATTGATCCGCGGTGGGCCAACCGTTCGCGCGGTGAAGGTCAAACAGGGAAAAGTTGTCGTGACGTTCGATCAAGTGGGGGCCGGTCTAAAGATCCGCGACGGCGACAAACTGGACGAATTTGCAATTGCCGGGCCCGACGGTAAATGGCATTGGGCCAGTGCGCGGATCGCTGGCAAGAACCGCGTCGAGGTCTGGTCGCCGGACGTCGCTCAACCAGCGGCGGTGCGCTATGCCTTTAACAGCAATCCGCGCCATCCAAATCTGACGAATGAAACGGACGTGCCAGCGACGCCGTTTCGTACGGACATCTGGCCCGGACCAACCGACGGAAAACGATAAGCGCGGCCGGCCCCGGCACGGCGGAAACCCGACCGTAAGGGAGGATGCTGATCGTTATTCGACTTATACTTTTTGTCGGCAATGCACCCTTACGGTCGGGTTTCTGCCGTGATTAGACCGAATTATTTCGTCAAAGGACCCATTGCAAATGCACAGATCAAACATGAAATCACTCCTAACGATCGCGATCGCGCTGATCGTATTGACCGGCACCACTGCGGGCGCCCAATCCGAATACTTCAAAAAGTGGCCCGCTGGGACTTCGCCCGAAGAGATCGGCAAACGCCTGGCCGAGAATTTCGCCGCGCGCACGTTGGAAGTTGACCAGGGCAAACGCAAGTGGGTCATCTACCCCGAGGTATGCGCCTGGTACGGCTCATTGAACGTCGCGCGGTTGACCAAGGACCGCGATCTGCAACAACGCCTGATCCAAAAATTTTCGCCTTTGATGACGCCGGATGGCGCCAAGAAGATCGCCCCCGACGCCCATGTGGATTACCACGTTTTTGGCGTCGTGCCGTTGGAGATCTACCTGTTGAATAAGGAACAGCACTACGTTGATCTGGGTCAGGGCTTTGCCGACCGGCAATGGGAGAAAACCACACCGGACGGGATCACGGCCGAGGCGCGTTATTGGATCGACGACATGTACATGATCACCGCGCTTGAAGTGCAGGCCTATCGCGCCACCGGCGACCGCAAATATGTGGACCGCGCGGCGATCACCATGGCGGCTTATTTGGAAAAGTTACAGCAACCAAACGGCCTGTTTTTCCACGCGCCGGATTCGCCGTTCTATTGGGGGCGCGGTAATGGTTGGGTCGCCGCCGGGCTGGCCGAGTTGTTGAGTTCGCTGCCCAAGAATCACCCAAAGCGAGCGCGCATCGTGACCGGCTACAAGCAGATGATGGCTTCACTGTTGAAGTTTCAAGGTGAAGACGGCATGTGGCGGCAACTGATGGACCATCCCGAATCATGGGTCGAATCGTCGGCCTCGGGCATGTTTACGTTTTCCCTAGTCACCGGGGTCAAGAATGGTTGGCTCGACAAGAAGACCTACGGTCCGGCAGCGCGCAAAGCGTGGCTCGGCCTGACCAAATATATCGATAAGGATGCCAACGTCACCGACGTCTGTATCGGCACCAACAAAGGATTCACGGTGCAATACTATATGGACCGCGAAAAACGAACCGGCGACCTGCACGGTCAATCGGCCGCGTTGTGGAGCGCAATGGCCCTATTGCGTTAGGGTTACGATATGCCGGGGTTTGGATGAAAAACAGGAGTGTAATGAATTACTTAAAGCGGATCGGTGTGTGGTTGGCGGTTGCGGTCATTTGTATTGGTGGTCTGCTCGCCGCGCGAGGTCCACGGGCAGCGGCCCAATCGGCGCGTAACCTGCCGGATAGTTACGATGTGCGAAAGTTTGGCGCCAAAGGCGATGGCCAGGCCTTGGATACCGCGGCGGTCAATCGCGCGATCGACGCCGCGGCGGCCAATGGCGGCGGGATGGTTAGATTTCCGGCGGGCAAGTACCTCTGTTTTTCGATACGGCTAAAAAGTAACATCACTCTTTATTTGGACCAGGGCGCGACCCTCGTGGCCGCCGACCCCAAGACCGCCAAGGGTGGTTACGATGCGCCCGAGCCGAACGAATGGGATATGTATCAGGATTTTGGACACAGCCATTGGAAGAACAGTTTGATCTGGGGTATCGGGGTCGAGAACGTAGCGATCATCGGTCCCGGTCTGATCGATGGTCAAGGTTTGACCCGGCGAAGTCCGCGTCCTCGCCGTCGTCTGCAGCCCGGTGATACGCCGGCCAGTTTAGGTGGCGGTCAGACTGGGGCGCAGATATTCTCGCCCTTGGGCGAAAGCGACGACCCGTCGGTGATGGACGGCCAGGGTAACAAAGCCATTTCGCTGAAACTCAGCCGCAACGTTCTGCTGCGCGACTTTTCTATCCTGAACGGCGGCCACTTTGCGCTGCTCGCAACCGGCGTCGACAACTTGACCATAGAGAATTTGAAGGTCGATACGAATCGCGATGGATTCGACATCGATGCTTGCCGGAACGTCCGTATCTCGAACTCGAGCGTGAATTCGCCCAACGACGACGCGATCGTGCTTAAGAGCTCGTTCGCGTTGGGCTTTGCGCGCGCGACCGAGAATGTGACCATCACCAACTGTTTGGTCAGCGGTTATGACATCGGGTCGTTGCTGGATGGTACCTATAAAAAGAACGTCAAAGAGGCGCCGGATAAAGATGGTCCCACCGGACGGGTCAAGTTTGGCACCGAATCGAACGGTGGGTTTAAGAACATTACTATCTCGAACCTGGTCTTTGACCATTGCCGCGGGCTGGCGTTGGAGACGGTCGACGGCGGCTATTTAGAGGACGTTACCATCACCAACATCACCATGCGCGATGTGGTTAACTCGCCGATCTTTCTGCGCCTGGGTGCGCGCTTGCGTGGTCCCGCCGGCGTCGTGCCGGGTGAGTTGCGCCGGATACAGATCAGCAATGTAGTAGTTTACAACGCCGATCCACGTTATGCCTCGATCATCACTGGCATCCCCGGACACAACCTCGAAGATGTGCAATTGAGCAACATCCGCATCTACTACCAAGGCGGCGGCACTTCGGCCCAAGCGGCCCTGTTACCACCCGAGAAAGAGACCAACTATCCCGAGCCGTCCATGTTCGGCGAGATACCGGCATATGGATTCTTCATTCGTCATGCCAGCAACATATCGCTCAATAACGTCGAGGTTAGTTATGCCCACACCGAGCTTCGGCCTGCCGTGGTATTGGAAGACGTACGCGGTGCGAGTTTCTTTCAACTGAACGCGCAGCGCCCCGGGGGTGCGAACACGTTCGTCTTGCGCAATGTTTCCGACTTTCGCGCGGTGGAGTGCAAAGACGTTTCCGATACGCGAATCGATCGAGCGGAAAAGAAGAGTTTTTAAACAACTGGTCATCCGCCCGTTGCCGCCAGGAAGGCGAGAAATTATACGGTGAACTTTAGCTTGCCGACCGCGGGGACGCTGAAGCTGGTCGTGCTTTTTTGCCGCCTCGGTCACGATGTAGAGGAAACTAAGCAAACGAATGGTAGAGCACTACTTGTTGTATCTCTAAGCCCATTGTCCGCAACTTCGTTCGCCTCCAGATCAGACTTCTTTCTCTGATTCGATAGTCCGGCAACTCAATTCACCCAACACTAGCCTTCGGTCAGTCCGTAAAATGGAATAATCTGGTTTCGTTCAGTTTCCTGGTCGGCGCGGTCTACTTCGCGTTCAAGTAGAAGGGGTTCACGCTTCCGGAAGCCCGAGCCGCTTGATCAAAGCCACAAAGCGCGGGTCCAGCCGCAGGGGTTCAAAGCGCGGATCTACGTTTAGTAAGACGATGCCCGATTCGCGCACCTCGACCGCCTTGTTTAACCAGCGAAGCGCATTTTCTTTTTCACCCAGGCTCGTATAGATGGCGGCTATGACCGCGAAAGGCGCCTTTCGTTGATCCGCCGGGCGAAGATACTTCGCGAGTACGGTGCGCGCCTGCGCCGTCTGGCCCGAGATGCCGTATAAATAACCAAGCATCGGAACTTTCGTCAGGTCCCCGCCATTGGGTTGAACGTTCAATTTCAATTCGGCCAAAGCTTCGTCAAAATGCTTTTGTTGGACGTAGATCAGGAACAGCCACAAGTGGGCCAGCCCAAAATCGGATTTTAGCTGGACGACCCGGCGAAACTGCTCGGCGGCGCGATCGTACTGGCCCGAATAGAAGTACGGCACGCCCAAGGTAAGATTGGTGTAGAGCGAACGGGGATCCAATTGCTGTGCCCGTTGAAACTCCCCCGCGGCTTGGTCGAACCGGCCCAGGCTCACCAGATACCAGCCGTACCACTGATGCGCGGTCGGATACTGGGGATTCAGTTCCAACGAGCGCTGGAATTCGTGTTCCGCGCCCACCAGATCGAATTCCCAGCGATGCTTAACGTACGCCAAGGAGGCATGGGCTTCCGCCAAACCGTCGTCCAGTTCCAGCGCCTTCATCGCCGCGGAACGCGCCTTGGGCATGGTTTCGGATTGATCGACCATGGCGAACACGCTGAGCGTAGCGTACGAATCGGCCAGTCCGGCGTAGGCCAACGCGTAATTCGGATCTTGCAGGATCGCGTCTTCGAAAAAACTGATCGCGCGCCGTACGTCTGCCTGGGAGCGCAAATTCCAGTAGTACCGGCCGCGAATATAAGATTGGAAGGCTTCGGTGTTCTCGGTGTAATGCTTGTTTAGCTGTTGCCTTTGCAGTTCGCTTAAGGTCGGCAGCAAGGCGCGCACGACCGATTCCGAGATCCGATCTTCGACCGCAAAGACATCGGTAAATTTTTCATCAAAAGTTTCACCCCACAGCGGCATACCGTCGCTGACGCGCAGCAATTGCACCGTCAAACGGATCCGATCCCCGGATCGTTGGACCCGTCCGTCCAACACCGAATCGACCTCTAACTCGCGTCCGGCGGCGCTTGGATCGAGTTCGCCGTTCTGGTACTTGATGATGGAGCTAGTGGGTCGAACGGTGATCTGCCGGATGCTGCTGAGCTTGGTGATCAACGCGTCCGCCATCCCGAGACCAACGTACTGCTCGGTACCGCCGTCACCCAACGATTTGAACGGTAGGACACCGATCGAGCGGATCACGGCATTCGGCGCCGCCGCGGCCAGGTTGCGACGGAGTCGGGGGACCAAAAGATAGCTCGCGACCGCGACGATCACCGCCGCCAAGCCGAGGTAAAGCAAAGCGCGCCACCGATCCGGCGGTGCGGTCAGCGACGCAGACGTCGTATTCGTCACGGGAACCGCAGGCGGAAGCCGAGGCGTCTCCGTCGGCATCGATCCGTTTTCACTCACCCCCAGATCCTCGGGCGATACCGCGGCGCCATTCGCAGATCCGTTCGCGGACATTTCCGTAAGCGTGCCGATGAAGCGGTATCCGACCCCTGGTACGGTCAAGATGTATTGCGGCGTTTGGCGTTTTTCGCCCAGCGCTTTGCGTAGCGCCGAGATGCTCTGGGTAAGGTTATTCTCTTCGACCGTCACTCCCGACCAGACCGCGTCCATCAGGTGGTCCTTTTCCATTACTTGGCCGCTGTGCTCGACCAGCACCAGCAGGGTATCGAAGGCCTTGGGGGTAAGCGCCACCGGCACATTCCGGTGTAACAACCGACGCCGGATGGTGTCGATGCGAAAGGGTCCGAACTCGTATAGATCTTGTGCCGCTTCGACCATAAGTGCATGCCCTTGGACCAGTTACCGGCCTTTCAGCAACTTTCAGAACAATTCAGGGCAATTCTAAGGACAGTTCGACAACTAAGTGGGTAGAGTCGGGGGGTTGAACGGGATCGCGGACGAATCGCGCGGAACTTGCCCAAATTCGCCTTTCATTATAGTCGCGGTCCCCAAGGGGAGCAACACTTTTGTCGGCGATCGAGCTACGGGCGGGCTCGGGAGACCTGAAATGAAACGGATCACAGCGATGCTATTGGGATTGTTGTTCGCGCTCGGTTTCCCGGGGCCGGCGATGGGGCAGCCGACGCATTTACGGCGCGGCCGCGCGAGCCGAGCGCAACGAGGAAGGTCTGCGGGTCACCCCAAGATCCGAGCGGCGATCGCGGCCTTGGAAGCAGCCAAGGTCGAACTCGCGGCCGCCCCAGGCGATTTCGGCGGTCATAAGAACGACGCGCTTGCTGCGGTGGATAACGCGCTCAAGCGATTACGCTTGGCGCTTCAATTCGAGAGGTATTAGTTGCATACAAACCGGCGCGACGACCGGTTTCAGTAAAGGAGAGGTCATGAACGTAAGAGTGAGTTTAAGAATTCTATTGCTCCACGCGGTTTTGCTGGCGTTGATCGCGACGGCCCCGTTCTCCCTGGTGGGCCAACGTAATTTGGCCAGTTCGAAACCGGTGGCCCGCGGCGCCACTCCGATCCTAACCCGGCCGCAAGCCGGTGCCGCGGAAACATTTTTTTATCAACATGATGGATTGAAACTCGAGGCCTATCTCTACCGCCCGTCCGGGCCCGGTCCGTTCCCGTTGGTGATCTACAACCATGGTTCGCGCAAGGAACACAATCGCGAGGAGCGCAAGGTCGAGTACATCGCCGACCTCCTGGTGCCGAAGGGGTACGCCGTATTGGTGCCGGAACGCCGGGGATACGGCCTGTCGGAAGGCAAGACCTTCCAAGAAATGGTGGGCAGCGACAAAGGCCAAATTCTGCTGCGGCGTTTTCGTAACGAGGCGTCGGACGTAGTGGCGGCGCTCGAGGCTCTGAAGCAAAGGGAGTCGCAAATTCCCTCCGGTCCGCCGCACGTCGATCGGGTCAAGGGCACGATCGACTTCGCGCGCGTGGCGATCATGGGCGCTTCGCACGGCGGGGTCGTGACGGTACTCGTCGCCAGCCAGCGGCATGACTTCGCCGCGGTCGTCGATCAGGCTGGCGGCTCGTTGACCTGGAAGGCAAGCCCCGTAC
>JBDSEC010000525.1:0-11928 GCA_039920205.1 Pyrinomonadaceae bacterium | reverse complement strand
CGCAACCTAGAAGTAGCGTCACTCAAACGCGAAACGTCGGCACACACGTAGGAAACCCAACCGCCAAGAATGGTGCAACCATTGGGCGGGTTCGAGGTATCTGCCACTGAAATGCCTTAACCTAATTTCTTGAGCGCCGTGGAAGCCTTTTTGTGCCCTTGCAATGCCGCTTTTTCCAGCCATAATCGAGCACTCCAGAGGTTTTTCCTTACCCCCTCGTCGCCATCGAGGTAGGCCATGCCCAAATTATACTGCGCCTTATCGTCTCCCCCGCGCGCTGCCTTTCGCAACCACTTAATGCCTTCCACCAAATCTTCTTTTGTCCCTGCCCCCTCAAGGTAGGCAACTCCCAGATTGCACTGGGACCAAACATGGCCAAGTTCGGCTGCTTTCCGATAGAGCGAGAACGCCTTTTTCAAACTGCCTTTAACCCCTTGGCCCGTTACATAACATAGGGCCAAATTGAACAAACCTTCTAAGTCGTCGTTTCTAGCGGCATACCCGTACCAAAAACAAGCAGCCTGCAAGTCTTTTGTTACGCCTACTCCATTATCATAACAATAGCCCACCAGATTCTGGCAGTGAGCGTCTCCAGCCCGAGCTGCAACAAGCAGAAACGGAAATGCCTTTTTATAGTTCTTCCTTCTTCCGATGCCATAGAAAAACAGATTTCCTATTTCGAATGATTCTTCTGGCGTCACAACTTGTATTCTCCATTTCGAAGATTTACTTTGGAAGGCACTTAGTGTTACTCCGCAATACGTCCAATACGTAAGTCTCTATCAGTCTTTCTTTGGCGGCAAGTCTTGTGGTCGTGGTTTCACACTCGGTTTGAATCCGCCCCCGGCGGCATAGCCGCAATATATACATTGCGTACTTTCCTGAAAGGTGGAACCTCTCCGCACATAAAGCGGCAGAGCCGCGTAAGATCTCCATTGACGACGCGATCCGAACCTGGGAAACCATTTAACCAGCCCGACTTCGAATACCCCGCGGCGTGCTGCGCGACAAAAGCCGGCAAGCGTAATTGCCGCAGCGCCTTTTTACTTGCGCTTCATTACGGCTTCGGACCTATGCTCCCGACTTAAGCGGCTCCAGGTTCCAACCGTATAGATCACAGTCGGTAGAAAAAGGCTGTAATTGTCATACTCATCGGCCTCATTTACTGCGTCGCAAAAAACACTTAGAACTAACTTATTGCTGAAGGTCAACTGCAAGTCGAACGCAGGCTTTGATAAACTGACGGAGTGAATGACTTCCCCTACAAGTCGTTGTAGGCCTTTGAGCATAGCACCGCCTTTTCTGTTATCACTCCAAGCTCCGCAAACTACTTTCGACTTTGAGTCGAGCCTCCAAACACAATGAATAAAGAGAATAAACTCTGCATCGTATCTTCGTTGCTCCACCGTAAGATGAGTATTCTTTCGAGGTGATTCACTAGGCAATTTTCTGCCAATATCAAGGCTGACAACTGATCCCCTGGGCGCGCCAGCGACGAACCCCCAACACGGTTTACCAACAAGCTGATTTATGCTTGCTTCAAACTCAGCTTTTACAATGTCTTTCATTTTCTTTCCACTTTCCAAGTAAGTCCCGAGCAATTTTAAGAATCTGGTGGTAGTTTAACTCTTCGCCCATTCTCGGAGGTACCGCCGGTTACGTTGCTACTGGTCGAAACGATGGTCGAACCCTATCGTGCCGCGGGATTTAATATATTTGAACGTGGAGTCGTCGCCCCTGCTGACTGGCCCAAATTTCACAGCGCTTGGGCCAAGCGCCTCCAATTCAGTCAAACTCGGACTTTGATCTATTGGATCGCGCGGGCGACCGATTGACGAGATCAAGTAACGGGCTCCCAGCTCCATCGGGAGCGTTTATAGTTAGTGGTGTGAACAATATCCAGTTCCGCCCGGAGCTTAGCGGTCTCTTTGGGATTCTGGTTACTACCAGCGGCCGGACCGGAAATATTTTGTCCGCTGATATAAACTCACCGTGAAATGCGCAAACAGAATCGAAACCGGCCCCGCCAACCCGAAATATCTTCGCGTGGCCGGCGCGGTAATAAAAAGTTCCAACTCGACACGCGATCGAAAATTCTCCTTGGCCTTTTGGTGGCAGGGTTCTTGGCGGTTTTCGCGGTATACCTTTGGACGATCGCGGAGATCTCGCGGGAGACTTCCGTCGCATCCTGTTTAGCGTCGGCCTACGCCTCGCTGGAACAACTCGGGCCAGCTCCGGTCAGAAATGTCGTCACGCCCGGTTACGAATGGCAAGATCTAAGCGATTGGGCGACGGATCAACTCTTCGCGATGGCGCACCCGCGAAACTGCGACGGTATTAATCCGAAACCACCGCTGCTGGATCGATGGGGAAATCGGATCGGATTGGCCGTCCGCAAGCAACCATCTGGGCAGCTCGATTTCAAGCTTACCTCCAGCGGCCCCGATGGCAAGCGAGAGACAAAAGATGATCTAGTCTTTCCCCGTTCCCCACCGTCGGATCTCGGAAACAACAACCGCTAACCCTCGAGACGTATATCCTGACTATATTGAGCAAGAGATTCACCTTCGGCGAACCGACCAAGGTGCTGAATGTCACGGGGAATCTTGTTGATCTTGATTTTGTTGCCGAGGAGTAATTCTGCGGAACTATTTCAAGCCTAATCACCGACCGCCAACGGATCCCCTAAGACGTGATCGATCGGGGAATCGAATTCCGGCTCGGCGTATTGCAAGCGGTAAAGTTTCCAATAGAGCCCGCGGTGACCGAGCAGTTCCTGGTGGGTGCCCTGCTCGCGTATCTCGCCATGGTGCATGACGATAATGCGATTGGCGCGCTGAATGGTGGAAAGCCGATGCGCCACCACGATCGAGGTGCGGTTCTGCATGACCAACTGAATGGCCTTTTGAATTAGCTGTTCAGTTTCGGTGTCGATCGAACTGGTCGCTTCGTCCAAGATCAAGAGCGACGGATCGAACGCCAACGCCCGGGCAAACGAGATCAATTGCTTTTGGCCGACCGACAACCCCGCACCGCGTTCCTTTACTTCCGATCGATAAGCTAGCGGCAATCGTTCGATGAAACGGTCGGCCCGAACTTCACGCGCCGCCTGCACGACCTGTTCGCTAGTAATATCCTCGCGACCCAGGCGAATATTGCCTTCGATGGTTCCGCTGAACAAAAAAACATCCTGCAACACGACGGCAAAGTTCTGCCGCAAAGATTCGAGCTCCCAATCGCGCACGTCGATTCCATCCAATAGGATGCGCCCCTTTTGCACGTCATAGAAACGCATCAACAGATTGGTAATGGTGGTCTTTCCGGAACCCGTGTGGCCGACCAAGGCGATCGACTGTCCCGCGTCCACCGCGAAGGAAACATCCTTGAGCACCCAATCTTCGTCTTTATAGGCAAACCAAACGTTCTCGAATTCGATACGGCCTTCGGCGCGTCCCGTTCGCTTGGGCTCGTCCGGCGTAGTGATCGCGATCGGCAGGTCCAGCGTTTTGAAGATGCGATGCGAAGCGACGATCGCCGCCTGCAGCACGTTGTATTTGTCCGAAATGTCGCGGATCGGTTGGAATAATTGCTGCGAATACTGGATAAATGCGAACAGCGCGCCCAGGCTTAGGGCAGTATGGGCCGGAGTGTTACCCATCACGCGCCAACCGCCGAACCAGATGACCAGGGCCACGCCCGTCGCGCCGATCAGATCGACGAGCGGAAAAAACAATGCATAGTAAAAGATCGTGGTGACGTTGGCGTTGCGGTGGTCATCATTGATGACATGAAATTGGTGTTCCGATTTTTCTTCGGCGTTGAAGATCTGGACCGTCTGCGCGCCGGAAATGTGTTCCTGCAGGAAAGCATTGAGCCGCGCCATGCGCGTTCGCACCATATCGTACCCGCGCCGCGCATGTTTGCGAAACCAGGTGGTCGCCGCGAACAACATGGGCACCGTGACCAATACGACCAGGGTGAGCTTCCAATCCATCCACGACATCATCGCGATGATGGCAAAGATCATTACGACATCGCCCAACACATCAATAATGCCCGACGTGAACAGTTCGTTAAGCGCATCCACATCCGACGTCAACCGCGTCATGATGCGGCCGACGGGATTCTTATCGTAAAAGGCCACCTCTTGCCGCTGCAGCTTTTGATAAAGCTCGCGACGCAGGTCGTACATGACCTTTTGGCCGACGGTGTTAAGCAGCACTTCCTGAAAATAGGAAAAGACGAACCGGGCAAACCACAAAACCAGATAGACCAGCACGAAGACGCCCAAGCCATTGAGTTGACACGGAATGATGAACCAATCGATGGCGTACTGAGTGAACTTGGGCTGCAGCACACCGATCACGTTTAGGATCAGCGTAAAAACCAGGGCCGGGATCAACACGCGAATGTAAGGGCGCAGGTATCCCAACAACCTTCGCGCGACGCGAAAATCGTAGGTCTTGCCGATCGACTCTTCCTCGTGGAACTTCTTTACTTCAGTGGACATGAAAACAACAATGCTGCTAAACGATCGGCTTGGTTCCGGCCGCGGCCTCGAACTGCGCGCGCGACGGAAAATGGCTCAAAATAGCCAGAACCGCCACGATAAAAAACAGAAAATAGAATTTCGAACCGAACATAAAATGAGCGATGACGCCAAGAATGCTGGCCACCTCGCAGATGGCAACCGCCACAATAATGGCTTGTTGAACTCCTTGAATGACCTGCTTTTCCGCGGCTTGGGCCAGAAGGCGATTCTTAACCACCCACGATACGGGACCGAGCATCATCGCAACGGCTAGTAACGCCCAGATCACCACCGGATCGGACGGAACCTTAGCGCCCGGCTGCGTCACCGCCAGTATGAAGAACAGCCCCTGCGTCATAACAAAGGCACCCCATATGATCCGCGTGATCTGCAGCGCAGAATCAACCGTTGGCGGTTTTTTCTTCGTTGGCATCAACATCTCCCTCGGTATCTAAATTTGCGGCCACGGTTGCGGCCGTTTCATCCACGGGCGGCAAAGGATCAACCTTCGGTTCGATCGGGGTCTTTTTCAATTCAGCCTTGGGCGCTGCCGCGACCAAGGTCTCGCGTGCTGGTTGGTGATAAAGCACGCCCAGCGCCGCCAAGATGAAGAACGCGTAATAGTATCGGCCGTCGCTAGAGTACGCGATGACGTAGCCCAGCAAACCCGAACTTACACACAACAACCACGCCGTTAGGTAACCCATCTCGGCCATTTTCAGGTCACGCTTGCTGGACGCTTCGGCCTGGATCGACCGCCATAGCCAGATCGAAAGCGCGAACTCGATGAGGGCCAACGCACCGAGCGCGATCAATAATATCTCGGGCTTGCCCTCGCCGAGCACTACATTCGGACGCATCCAGCGATACGAGATCGCGAACTCGGCGCCCGTCAGCAGGAGTGCGATGAGCCACATCACCATCAATCGGCGATAGGTCGCCCCCGTGTCCGTAACGGCTCCGGTTGATTTAGCTTTTTCCATGTCGATTATCGATTTTCTCTTTGCCTTAACTGGTAGCGGCCAATTCTTCTTCCAGCAACTGCCGCTCGTAAAGGTCCGCGTATTCACCACCACGGGCCAACAACTGTTCGTGCGTTCCCCGCTCGACGATCTCGCCTTCGTCCAACACGCAGATCAGGTCCGCGTACCGCACGGTCGAAACCCGATGGGAAACAATGATGCTGGTCCGTTCGTGCATGATGGTGCGCAAACTGGTCAGGATCTTTTCTTCGGTGAACGTGTCCACCGCGGACAACGAATCGTCCAAGATCAGTACTTTGGGCCGGCGGATCAGCGCGCGCGCAATGGCGGTGCGCTGTTTCTGCCCGCCCGAAAGGGTGATGCCGCGTTCACCCACCAAAGTATCGAAACCATTCGGGAATCCGCGGACGTCGTCACCCAACCCGGCCATTTCGGCCGCCCATTCGATGTCCTGGGCCGAAGCGTCCAAAACGCCAAAGGCAATGTTGTCGGCCAAAGTGTCGCTGAACAGAAACGTCTCTTGCGGGACATAGCCGATCGCTTCGCGCAGTTGGGCCAACGGATAATCGCGCACCGGTATTCCATCGATCAGAACTGATCCAGGTTCGGCATCTATCAGCCGCGGGATCAGATTGATCAAGCTGGATTTACCGCTGCCGGTCCGCCCGACAAACGCCACGGTCTGACCGGCCGGGATGCTCAAGTTAATATTGCGCAACATCGCGGGGCCATCCGCGCGGTAGCGAAAAGTAAGATCGCGAAACTCGATCTGACCGGTAATTGGCGGGCGCGGTTTTGCCCCGGGACCATCAACAATGCCGGCGGGGATCGCTTGGATCGAATTGATCCGTTTCAGGCTGGCCGTGCCGCGCTGATACAAATTGACCACGTAGCCAACGGCGATCAGCGGCCAGATCAAACGGGCCAGATAGAGGTTGAACTCGGCGAATTCACCCAAAGTGATCTGACCACTCACGGCCAGCGGAACGCCCACCCATATGATCACCACAAATCCAATGCCAATTAGAAACTGAAGCATTGGCCGCATCACCGCGGAGACGCGGACCAAACCCAAATTACGTTCAGCGTATTCGCGATTCAACCGGGCAAACGCCTGTATCTCGGGTCCTTCTTGCGCATAAGCGCGCACCACGCGAACGCCATTGAAATTCTCTTGCGCGCGGGCCGAGATCTGACCAAAGAAATCCTGGATCTTCTCAAACCGCGTATGAACCTGCTGGCCCAAGATCTTCACCGTCAACGAGACCAGCGGCATGGTGATAAAAAGCATCAACGTCAAACGTACGCTTATACGCAGCATCAATGGCAAGATGATCAGCACCACAAAGATCGTCTGCATCGTGTAGAGGATCATCGGTCCGGCCAATTGCCGTACTGCCGCCAGATCGTTGGTCGCCCGCGCCATTAGATCGCCCGTGCGGTGGTCTTGGAAAAAGCTCTGCGGTTGATCGACCAGATGGGCATAAAAATCGCGCCGCATGTCGTATTCGACATGGCGCGACATATTGATCAGCGTACGCCGCTGCAGGAAAAGGAAGACGCCCGAAACGACACTGACGCCCAAAACTTCGAGCGCGTACCGCGTCAATAAGGCCCAAGTTACCCCCGTTTTCATTGCATCCAGGGCCTGGCCAAAGATGTAAGGGATCAGCAGGTTAAAGACCACACCGATGAAAATAAAGAGGATCCCCGTTATCAGCGATAGCTTGTAGGGCCGGAAATACCGGGTGAATTTCTGCAGGTCGGTCATAACAGCGGTGCCGGTCGGTCAAGGCCCGGCTAATTCAATAAGCACAAAAATGATTAAACTCAATCATCAACCGCGGTGGGATAACTGTCAACCGGAGGGGATGGAAGTGAGCAGTAAGCAGTGAGCAGCCCGAGGGCAGCGCGTGGCACCAAGCGCTTTGAGTTCCGGCTTTAGCCGGCTTAGTATTTCCGAATGAAGGAAGTTGCCAATTGATTAGGCCCGCCGCGAAGTACAACGTCCCGACCAAGCCCATTCCAGAGAGAATCACGACGCTTTGCGAGAGGCCGGCAAAACTGGGGGGCGCGGGCGTCTTCGCCGGCGAAGCCCGTAGGGCTAATGCAAGTATCGGATCCATTCAACGTTATAAGCACACGACGCTCTGGCCACATTTCGCGTGCTTAGTGCGTTGCAAGCTTAACGAGTTGCGTTTTCGCGCTTTGCGCTCATCGCCGGCGAGGACGCCCGCGCTCTCAGTTCTACCGGCTTGCTTACCTAGTTGAGTGTTTTCTTTAGCGTTGGACTGTTGGCGCATTGCACTGCGATTCAGGCCAGATCTTGGTCAAAGAAAGCTAGTGGGCCAAACGGTTGGTTCAACTTGCTTCAGCCGGTTCGACCTCGGACTTTTTGTTCGACTTTGAACCGGATCGGCCCGATCTACGTTTGCGCGACGAACCGCTTTTTTCCGGATTGGTTGAACTCTCGGCTGGGTTCTCCGCCTGCTTTTCTGCTTCGTCCACAACGCCGTTCGACGCCTCAGTCTCCGGCGCCTCAGTCCCCGGCACCTCAGTCTCCGGCACCTCAGTCCCCGGCACCTCAGTCTCCGGCACCTCAGTCTCCGGCGCCTCAGTCTCCAGCGCTTCGGGTTCCGGCGTTTCAGTCTCCGGCGCTTCGGTTTCCGGATCCGCGGCGACCAGCACTTTCGTGGCAATTGCGACACGATTGCGGCCCGAATTCTTTGCCTCGTAAAGCGCCCGGTCGGCCGCACCAACCAATTGATCCCGATTCTCGCCATGCGCGGGAAACGAAGCCAGGCCGAACGACGCGGAAACACTGCCTAGGCCCGGAACCTCCAGATTCGCCAGTTGGTCACATAACCGCTCGGCCACGATCAGGGCTCCATCACCCGCGGCCTGCGGCAGGATCAGGGCGAACTCATCGCCACCGTAACGCGCCGCCGTATCGCGACCACGCAACTCTTGGCTAAAAGTTTCACCAATAGTGCGCAACACTACGTCTCCGGCGTCGTGGCCATAACTATCGTTGATCTGTTTAAAGTGGTCGATGTCGCACATGACCAAGGACAACGGTTGACCATCGCGTTTAGCGGACCGGATCTCGCGTTCCAATTGCAACTCGAACGACCGGCGGTTGAAACACCCGGTCAAGACATCGGTTAACGCTTGCTGTTGCGTTTGGGCAAAGAGCCGGGCGTGATTTACCGCCATGATGACCTGGTCCGCCACCGTTCGCAGCAATAGCAATTCGTTCTCTTGCCACGACCGCGCCGGATCGTCCGAGCGGACCAGCAGCGCGCCCATAAACCGGGCTTGATAGATGATCGGCACGACGGCTAGCGGCAGTACGTGCGCGGTATGGCCCTCGGCGCTGCCGACCCGGCCGTCCATGACATGATTCTGCAGATGCGAGGCCATCCGGACGCTGTAGGCTTCCAGATCCGCGATGATCTCGCCTTCGTCCGCCAGGTCGACCTCGTGATCGCGAAAATATATCTTGGTTATTTTCGATCCGCCCGCGTCACCATTAACCGAAAGGGCGCAGTGCAACGCGCCCAACGCGTGCCCCACCTCTTCCACCGTCGTTTGCAAGATATCATCCAGCTCCAGCGAGTTTCTGATGGCAGTCGCAATGCGGTTGATAGCGATCTCGCGCCCGGCCTGTTCTTGCATCATTCGCGCAAGTTTCGACGTGACTGATACGGTTAACTGCAGCGAAGTGGCTTTAGGCATTGAGGCGCTGACCGCCGCCACGAAATCGCTGGCCTGGGCTGGACGTTCCGCGGACACCCGCGCCATTAGATACTCCAGTGCGGTAAACACTACATCCGGCTCGAAGGTCCAGATCACTTCGTCGCCGCCGATCTGTTTGTCCTGGTCGCTGTCGCTTTTTACGGAAGCCAACAAACCCGAGAACCGCGCATCGGCGATGACGACAAAGCGCTCGCTTAACTGTTCGGGACCGGAACTCAACAGCAACTTTGGTTCGCGGTCCTGACTGTTGGACCGTAGCGGCAAACGGGTCAGCGCATCATCGGGCGCAACAAAAATGAAGGCCGCCTGAGCCGCACGGCCGATCTCGCGCACCCGGGCCAGATCGCGTAGTTGGCGCTCAGCGACCGGGGTCAGACTCTCGATCACCAGGGCCGACAAGTTGTTTTCCAGTACCACGTCCTCGAAATAGCGGTGCAACTGAGCGATCGTCTGCTCGGCGCACCGAACGGGCGTCAACTGTTTCGGATGTTGGATCAACAACGCGTGGTAAAGCGAATTCATTTTGTTCAGACTGCAGGATGGAGCCTGTTTCTAGTTTTCGGAAAGTTGAACAGCGAAGGGCGGCTATTAATAAGCTAGCTTATTCTGTCACGGAAAGCTGTTGAATGTCTATGATTTGCGCAAATTCTTTAAATCTATCCGGTCTTATTGGGGTTGCTTGACCGTTTGTGGAACGCGTCTTGCACGTGACAATGGTGAAATTGCCGCGGCGCTCATTTTGAGAAGTCGCTCGAGAATTAGGGGTGCAAAGTGTTCTCACAGGTAGCAAATGAACGTAAGATCCTAGTGGTCGAAGACCATGAGGATTCGCGTTTGATGATGCAAACATTGCTTGAATTGGATGGTTTCCGGGTATTCACTGCCTCGAATGGACCGCAGGCTATAAAGCTGGCAGGGGAGCGTCATCCGGACGCTATATTGATGGATATCAATTTACCGGATTGTGATGGGCTTGCCGCCACTCGCCAAATACGGCGCGATCCGGCTAACGCTGATATCCCGATCATTGCATTAACGGCATACGATGTGAGCGATTCGCGCGAGCTGGCCCTGTCCGCCGGGTGCACCGATTTCATGCTCAAACCGGTTGATTTTGAACGACTTCAACGACTTTTGGAGCGCGCACTTACGATTTCGGGAAAAGGCCACGGTTCCGCGGGAAGTCCGGCGCATGCCGAACATAACCGGCAAAAGCCCGGGGCGGGCGAGGATCGACGTGGCCACTTAACGGACCGACACCATACCCCGAATCATTTATTTGACTCGGCGCGGTCAGGTTACCTGGCGCGCTAAGCGTATATAGGTCGTCGAAGCCATCGCGCACAACTGACCATCAGAATTGGTTACTTCGGCAACAGCTGTGATGATCGTACGACCGGCGCGAATAACCCGCGCGGCGGCCGCCACCGGGCCGGCCACCACCGGCCGCAAATAATGAATATTTAGGTCAACGGTCGAAGTTGATTCGCCGTCCGACAAATGACCGATGATGGCGAAGGCCGTAGCTGAATCGATCAACGTAGCCGTAAATCCTCCATGCAGGATCCCTCGATTCTGGAGAAATTCGGGCCGCGCCTGTGCCGCCACCACCGCACTACCCCGCTCGAATTCCTCCAACTGAAATCCCAATAACCGAACAAACGGAACACCCGCGAAAACGAGACGTATCCGCGCGCGTTCTTCGGTAGTCAAAACTGGTTCGCTCATCCGCGGTAACTCGTCTCGCCTTCTAGCGGGTGGACTATCACCGCCGTTCCGTAAGCCAAGACTTCCGTGACGCCGCCGGTGAGTTCGGTTGCATCATAGCGTGCGCCCACGATCGCATTCGCGCCTAACTCGGTCGCGTGTTGGATCATGATGTCGAATGCCTCTTCGCGGGCTTGTTCGCACAGTTTGGACCAGGCTCCGATATTTCCGCCGGCCAATGCCTGGAACGCAGCGCCGATGTTCACAAAGACGTTCCTGGTCCGCACGACGATCCCGCGTACCACACCCAAATTTTGAGTGATCTGATAGCCGGGAAGTTCCAAAACCGTCGTAACCATTTGGTGCGATACCGAATAGATCGGACGGCTAACTTGATACGGCGTCTGACGCGCCGGGGGATTGTTATCCATGCTTACCTCGTTTGATCTTTGACCGCGCCGTCACCGGGTCAAATGACGGCCGTCAAGTTTGCTGCAATTGAACTACCTAGAAAAAAGGGTCGGATGTTCGTCGTCTTCTGCCGCGCGGGCGAACTCTTCCGGCTCCCAGCGATAGACCGACAGATCGCACCGACCTTTGTAATTGAAGATCACGCCCTCTGATTCAAGTATTCGTTGTTGCTTATCGGCCGGCAGGACCAATCGACCGGTCGAGCAAGCGCCCTGCGCATTGATCACCCGTTGCCACGGCACATTCTCGTCCTCGGCCGCGTGCATGACATAACCCACCGTTCGCGGAGTGTAGCCCTGGCCCAATCCGATCGCTAATTGCCCGTAGGTCATCACTTGCCCAGCGGGGATGCGGCGCACGATCGCGTAAACCCGCTCGCGATAGGCGGGTGAATCCGGCGTATCCCGGCTTTCAGTAAAGCCCGCGATGCGTGGTGCATTCGCCGTTTGTTTTGTTTTTGAAACCATAGTCTCGGTC
>JBDSEC010000524.1:0-5477 GCA_039920205.1 Pyrinomonadaceae bacterium | reverse complement strand
AGCGACATCTATCTCGCGCATGAAGCGAAGAATTGCTTGCTCGCTGACGGCGACTTCGGGCAACAGTGTTTTGACCGCCACGGCGCGGCCCGTCTCTTCGTGCCGGCATAGCATGACGCAGCCCATGCCGCCTTTGCCCAAAATCCGGATGGTGCTGTAACCGGGGATCTGTTGCGGCTGCCGGCGCAATTCCTCGCGGCAATCTTCGCACAGGAAAGTCATCTTCTCGTCGGGTGACGAGGCCTCGGCCTGGTCCTGCCGGCCGCAATTCAAACAGGTGACCAAGACGATCGACGGCTGCGTCGGTTGCAACACCAAGGTCGAGCCCTGACCTTGCGGCGGACTGACCACGTGGTCCACCGAAACTTCCACCGACAATTTAGTTTGACCGCCCTGGATCTCGTCGCCGGTCTTGAGATGGGCTTCCTGTACCTTAGCGCCATTGACATAGGTGCCATTGGTCGAACCCAGATCACGCAGGAAACAACGCGGCGGTGCGATCTCGAGAATGCAATGGTGACGCGAGAAGAAGCGATCCTCGGGCAAGCACAACTGGGCCGTATCGGCTCGGCCGATCAGGAAGGTGTCGTGCTGATCAAAGCTGAAGGTGCGGCCAAAGTGCGGTCCCGCGGTTACTCTTAGCGTTACTTTCATTTATGCGTTATGCCGAATTCTCGCTAGCGGTAGATTTGCAGATCATCAAACGCGATCGGGTAAGTATCGTGGACGCACAGCCCGACGCGGCCCCCGGGCAGCTCGCCGGTGTTTGTGATGCTGGTCGCGAACTGACCGTTGACATAAAACGAAAGCTGTTCGCTGGTTAGCTTCACTTCCAGTTGATTCGGCGTCGTTCCTGTTCGGATCAACGACGACCGGGTCCATTCCTTGACCGTGGTGGTTTGTCCGTTGCGATGCATGACGACGGTGAATTGCGGCGTTTCGCCAGTAACGATCAAGAATGCGTAGTCATTCGCGTTACCATTGTTGACGCTGCCGTTGACCGCGACACCATAGCCAAAATTAGTCGAACTGCCCGTAACGCTTCGGGTCGTGACCTTAACGGTGGTGTTCTTGTCCGTTAGATAGTCATCGGACGGAGCGTAAGTGACAAAATACCGGTCTGGCACACCAACCAACTGGTACATTCCCGCAACATACGACGAATTCCCAAATTCGCCCGAGTTTACCGTCCACTTTTGTTCTGCGAAATCGTCGGTCAGTGCCAATTTCCGGCCATCGTCTTTGACCGTGTCGATCGGTTCTTTGTTTTCGTTCTGGTTCGACTGATTCGAATTCGCGCTATTTTTATTGGTCGTTGAATTCTTGTTTTGGTTACTGTTGCTCAGCGTCGCTATACCAATGACGGCGACCAGACTAATCACGCCTGCACCGGCCAACAGCACCACCCCGATTCCCAACACCCACCAGATAGCTTTCGATTTGGGCTTGGGCGCAAACGATCCTGCCCGGTCATCCCACGTTGGATTCGGCGGCGGTTGCGAATAACCACTTTGGTTAAATCCAGACGGCGCCATCGGGTCGGTCGGCCGCGCAGTGTTGAACGTCAGTGTCGCGTTCGGGTCATACGCGGGCGTCGACCCGCTAGCCACGAAGGTTAGGGGCGATCCGTCGTCTAGGCAAAAACTGAGCGTGTCGTCCGAGTAATCCCGGTTACACGCCGGACAGTGCTTCATCCGGGAGCATTATACGGGTTGTGGCCCGCGACTCAACGTGAAACCGTGATCCGAGCCGGGAAAAGCCAGAAAATCCTAAGTATGATTCCAACCTGGAGTGGTTCGCCTAGGCACCGATCGGGATGCCGCATTTGCCGCAGAAGCGAGTACCCGGCGGATAATTGGTGCCGCATTTTCGACAGAGACTAAAGCTCGGTGCGGGTGCCGGAACGTACGGTGACGGAGCTGGACGCGCCGGCGCCGCGGCTTGCGCCATATGCATACCGCATTTTCCGCAGAACTTTGCCCCGACCGTAACCGGAGCCCTACACGTGGGGCAGGGAAACATACCACCGGCACCCGCGACCGAACCGTATTGGCTTGGGGCGGGTTTAGGCGGTGCGGGCCGTTGGCCAGATCCACCCGGATAGCCGCCGCTTGAAGGTGGTGGTGGTGGAGGTGCCGTTCCGAGTGCGCCTTCCTGTACCGGAATAAAGGTGTTGCCGCCGCAGCGCCCGCAGAACTTCGCGCCCGCGGCAAAGCGTGACCCACAGGTCGAACAAGCCACCACGCCGGGAATACTGCTATGCGGGCCGCTCAAACCACTCATTCCGCTGCCCGAGGGCGAGAACTGGCTGGGTGACGGGACGGGACGCATCTGAGCCTGGATCACCTGTTCGTTGCTATCGGGGCGGATCTCGATCACGCGTTCGTCATCCATATCGCCGCCGCGCGCGACGCGCAATACGTGCAGACCGGGCGGGATGGACGTCAGGATAACGCGGCCGGAACGGCCCACGTTGGCTTTGCGCTCGTCGTCGACATAGATCTCGGCGCCCGACGGCGCCATCACGATGACGCGCGACTCGCCCGCGGAATCGGCCTCTTCCTCGGCATCGCCGGCGGCGGCTTCAAGTTCGTCGATCCATTCGGTAACCGTATCGGGCCGGCCGGAAGCTTCTTTCGCCAAGGCATGCATCACCGCGTGCTCGACCGATGGGGCCAAATCCGTACGCAGATTGCTCAACGGCTGCGGCGCGTTCATCATCTTTTGCATGATCAACTGGGCCAGATCGCCGGTGAACGGCGGCCGTCCACCCAACATTTGATAGGCGATCGTCCCCAACGCGTAAATGTCGGCGCGCGCATCCAGAATTGCATTGGGTTGCATCTGCTCGGGCGCCATGAACTCGGGCGTGCCGATTATGCCGCGCGACGCCGGGCCGCTCTTGGAATCGATCTCGGACACGGCTTCGTTAACGATCTTGGCCAACCCGAAATCGCCGATCTTGACGAAACCGTCGTTGTTGCCCCGCGTGGTCTTTCGCTTGGGCTGCATGATAAAGATGTTTGCGGGCTTCAGATCGCGGTGCAGAATGCCCACGTGATGGGCGGCCTCGACCCCATCGGAGATCTGCCGTAACAGGGCGATCGCGCGGGCGACGCTTAGCGTACCTTCGCGGCGCAGCAGGTGATGCAGGGTTTCGCCTTCGACGAACTCCATCACCAGGTAAAAGATCCCTTCGGGGCTCTTACCGAAATCAGTTACGTTGACGACGTTGGGATGCTGGATCGAGGCCGCGGTTTTCGCTTCACGTTCGAACCGGGCGATGGCCTCACCCTCTTGCAGATCTTCGTTGTTCAGCAGGTCCGGCCGCACGGTCTTGACCGCGCGTTTAGCCATCAAATTATGATCGCGCGCCAGGTAAACCTGGCCCATGGCCCCGCGACCCAATCGCTTTTCCAATTGATAGCGACCGGCCAGCAGCGTTCCGCCGGGAAGCGAAGCCTTGGTCGGATTGTCCTCTTCGGGACAGACCAGCACATCGTCTTCGTAACAACGGTCACAGCGGGGGCATTCGCGCATAAAAGGAAATCTCCGAACCGGCCAAAACGCAATAAAATAGCATAATCGGAACGGTGATCTAGGTCAATTAGGGGTCGCTTAGCCCAAGCATCGCCTTCATGAAAATGGAATGCGCCAACGCGGCCACGGATCACGGCAGAAACCCAACCGTCAGGAATGGTGCGGTTCCACGGCAGAAACCCGACCGTCAGGAAGGGTGGCGTATTAGAGCCGCATAGCGAGAATTGGAAGAACCCAGTCGCTACCGCTCCCGGTTCTGACTTCGTAACGACGGGACGTTCCACGCGGACCACATCTGAAAAATCAACCGAGCCGGCTAAAGTCGGAACTCCAAACGCTCGACTCAAAGACTCAATGACTCAATGACCCAATGACCCAATTCCGTTACAGCACCAACCGCGCGTAGCCGCCGCGGAAGTAGAGCAGTGGCGCTCCATCCGCGATGCGGGCTTGTTCAACTTCGGCGACGAAGATGGTGTGGTCGCCGCCCTCATAAACATGCTTGGTCCGGCATTCCAAGGTCGCCAGGGTTCCCGTCAAAACCGGAATGCCTTCCAAACCCGAACTGAACGCGATCCCTTCAAACTTGTCGGCGGTGGCCGACGCAAAGTGGCGCGACAGGACCTCTTGATCGTCGGCCAGAATATTGACCACGAAGACGCCGCTATGCGTGATCGCGGCGTGGCTGGCGGTACCGCGATCGATCGAAACCGCGACCAAAGGCGGATCTAACGAGATCGAGGAAAATGCGCTGACGGTCATGCCGCGCGGGCGGTCTTCGGCGTCAATGGTAGTGACCACGGTCACGCCGCTGGCGAATCGACCCAGGACGGCGCGGAATTCATCGTTGCTTACAGGCATTAAGCAGGCTCCAAGAGAATCTGGCTCACGGTTGCGGCGCGGGATCTTTACCCGGCCCGTTGAGTATTGGTTTCTCGACTTCGGTGTTGAATTTTTGGTAATTGCCGAAGGTCGTCAATTGATTTGCATTGATGCTTTTGAAGAGCAGCACCTTGGCCGAGAGATTCACCTCGACCGAGGTCGGCAGCCAGATCTCGTTGTTCACGCGTTGCTGTTCGAAAACGAAGGTCGCACCCTTTTTCAACGAGGCCAGCAGGCCGCCGCCGATCTTGAACGTGTCGATCAGGGTTGCTTCCAGACGCGCCACCTGCCGATCGGTATCGTCTATCCAGATCACGCCGGCGGTCTTGCCGAAAAACTTTTCGTAATCCTTTTGCGGTTTGTAGCCGGGAAGGGGTTCGAAGTCGAACACGATCACCTGGCGGCCGCGGAAAACTTCGCGCCGCGGATTGACCAATCGCGAGGCACGCAGGATGTCCGAGATCGAAAGCCGTTGGTTGTCATCGTTATCGTCCGAAGTACCGGTTCCGGACGTCCGTTGAGCTTTGCGTTCTTTCTCCTCTTCCTGCTTTTCCAGGTTGCGGATGAACTTCTCGATCCGCTTATCTTCCTCGGCCTGTTCCAAAGCCGACAACGGACGGTCATTCTTACTGATCAACCGGCGAATCCGATTACCTTGATAAAAAGTTAGCTCATAGACTTCCGATTCTCTCACTCGCAGGACGCCGTTATCGCCAAATTCGCGCTGCTGCGTCGTTTCGGTGTAGCCGTAATTGTCCAACATCTCCTCGATATGCTTTTCATTGGCGGTCACCTGAGAGAGCAAGGTGGGGATATCCGGCAGCGGTTCGTTAGAGAGACGGGGAAATTCAAAGTACCCAAGCGCCGAACGTCCATTATGAATAACTCCATTCAGCCGAATCTCATAGATTTCGCCATTCTGCGACAATCGGCGCGCGAACGGTTCCATGACCCCATCGACCGGCCGATAATCGGAATAATCGGTGGTCCGGAGTTGGCCGCCGGCGGGCACTTCATCACGCACCAGCAAACCAGTGCTTTCCGCAAAGTAGAGA
>JBDSEC010000523.1:0-13146 GCA_039920205.1 Pyrinomonadaceae bacterium | reverse complement strand
GAGCTACGGGAGCATAACCGCTAAAAAAAACTTGTCGATGTGATCACGCCGCGATCCCAACCCGTCGAAATCAGAACACTTCAAGTAGAAGAATGGTTTGTGTCAAAGAACCGGGCCACCAAGCAGTGCGCCTGGTGGCCCAAATAATTACCGTTGACGATATGTCACGGAACTAGGCCGCGCGGCGGTCGTCGTGCGTTTCCGCAAATACTCGACGTCCATTCAAGGCGTCGTCAATTATCTCGCGGACCGCCGATGCGTCGGGATTGACGTCCATGCGGTCGCAAGCACGCAAATGACGGATTATTCCTTCAGTTGCGATATCCAGCGCCGGGCTTGAAAGTTTCGAAAAACGCCGCGCTTGGATGTGGTCAATTCTTAGGATCCGCTCTCCGAGCGGCAAATGTCTATCAAAAATCACGTGTTTGTGCTCCTCCCATTACGAACTTCCGGTCTCAATTGACATCCGGACCATCCGCCTCGTGTCAGAATTAAGTAAAGATTAGATTAATTACACCGCCCGCCTGGATGCAAAACTATTGCAAACCCAAGCTTTTCCTGCTGCCCCGTCGACTGCTTGCCGCCCTGTCGGCGAGGCATTTCAAATTACGTGCCCTGCAAAACTAGTGATTCTAAGCCATTTCTATGAAAAATTCTACAAAAAAATATTTCGGATCAGGGGGTCGCGGTTCATGATCGGGGTTAAATTAATTCAATACAGCAATTTACGAGGAAATCAGCAGCCTTCGCCTAGGTCGGGGGAATTGGGTAAACGAGAGCGGACCAGTCCGGCCACTAAAGACAAAGCGCCACCACAGCCACCTCTCCATTCTGGATCAGTTGGGCCGACTCGGTGACGCCTTCAAGCCTTTATTGCGAAAGCCTTGAAAAAAGGCTATTTCTTCGGTACGACCGAATCCTTGATCGCCTTGCCTAAGCGAAACTTAAGCGTGGTTTTTGCCGGGATCTGGATCGTCGCGCCGGTCGCGGGATTGCGGCCCTCACGAGCTTTACGCTGTGAAAGAACCAATTTCCCGAATCCGGGCAGCGTGAATTCGCCATTTTCCTTGACTTCGTTGGTCGCCAGGCTGGCCAACTCGTCAAAAACGGCCTTTGCATCAGCGCGTTTCATGGTGAACTTCTCGGCCAGGTGGTTGACGACTTCAGATTGCGTCATGCGTTTCTTGCCTGTTGCGGCTTTAGTTGCCATTTCTTGTGTGATTACCTCCGGTTAGATAGAAATACTCTTCAAAATTGATAAGGTCAGGGAACCTCGGATATGTATCGTCACTTTTCAATAACGACCGTCGCCGGCGGCACGGCCGCTGGTCCGACGGGTGCGATACCTAAATTGAATCAGCCCAAATGCTGAATCAATTAACGGGGATTGTCAAAGCCCCTATGCTCGAAAACTCTATGCTTGCCCTTAACGATCAATCTCTCCCTTAATTGATCCCTGGCTCCCGGATGATGATCCGCAGCGCTCAAGGGCCAGCTTTGATGCGATGGTCGGGGCGAGAGGATTCGAACCTCCGGCCTCTCGGTCCCAAACCGAGCGCACTACCAGGCTGTGCTACGCCCCGTCTTTTCAAATCGGCACAAATTCACCGTATCCGAAGGACGCATCATAGCTATGCGATTGATGCGGGTCAAGCCTTCAGGGTGAAAGAATCCAACAAATACTTGCGAAAAAGGGCCAGCGCCCGCGCCCGATGGCTCAATTTCTGCTTGACGGATTCCGGCAATTCACCAAATGTCAGGTCGAATCCGAGCGGGGCAAAAACCGGATCATAACCGAACCCGTTGGTGCCGCGAGGGGCCTCAGCAATGCGGCCTTCGCAGGTCGCGGTGAAGGTTTTTACGATCGCGCCGGCCGGTTCGGCGAGGGTGATCGAACAGACGAATCGCGCCGAACGGTCAGTCGCTCCGCTTGCCGTAATGTGTTGTAACAAAAGAGAGATACGGTCCGCATCGTTCCTCCCTGACCCACCAAACCGCGCCGAGTGCACGCCCGGCTCGTGGTTCAAACAAGTGACCTCTAACCCCGAATCATCTGCGATCGTCCAACCCCCGGTATGACGCGCGTAATAGGCCGCCTTCAACCGCGAATTATCTTCAAAAGTCAGTCCGTTTTCCTCGGGTTCGGCGGTGTTAGGAAAGTCGTGCAGATCGAGCAAGGTAACCGGAAGATCAAGCAGCAATCGACGCACTTCGGTCAATTTGCCTTGGTTGCTCGTGGCCAGGACCAATCGGTCGATATCGGCGATCTTCATGTTGGGTAACATCCGATATTTCTTTCGTAAAGTCACGCCACGCAAGCTTGAATTGGGGTCCCAGGTAAACTTTTCGGCCCGCTCGCTTGATTTTGCGCAGTCTAATAGAATAGGGTTTCGCAGTTCTTAATGGCGAGTCTTGGTTGATAGGATCGTTACGATAAATGGCGAAAGCGAGTCGAGACCAACTGAATTTGATCGATATGCGAGGCGCCCGGCGGATCGCATTACTGCCGTTGGTCGGCATTTGTGGGTACCTCGTCTATTTGTGCGCGTGCTGGTATTTTGGCAATACGCTGGCGGAATTCGCCCCACCGCTCGACCAAGGCGGCCAGGAAAATGCCTTGACCGCGGTTCGGCTGGCTCCTTCGGATCCGCTTACGCATTGGGTTTTGGGCAATCTAGAGAAATCTAGTTTGGATCCCTCACGTTGGCCGGAAGCGTTGGCCCAATACGAACAGGCGGTTCGGCTCTCGCCGAACGATTACCGGCTTTGGATGGATCTCGGGCGTGCACGCGAACAGTCAGGTGATCCGGCCGGCGGTGAAAAAGCGCTTCGACGTGCGGTCGAATTGGGGCCGGCCTACGGTTACCCTCGCTGGTATTTGGGAAATCTGTTGCTGCGCCAGGGTCGGCGTGACGAGGCCTTCGCGGAATTGCGTTTGGCCGGCGAGGCCAACTCGGCGCTTCGGCCGCAAATATTTGTGCTGGCCTGGCACTTTTATGATGAAAATGTTTCGGCGCTCGAGACCAATTTGGCCGGGAGTCCCGACGCACGTGCCCAGTTGGCGGTATTCTTGGCCGGTCAAAATCGCCCGGACGACGCCGTGCGAATTTGGAGGTCCCTGTCGGTGGAATCGCGGCAAGATCTGATCGAAACCGGCAGAGCACTGCTTTCGACGCTGTATGTGGCCAACAGCTTCAACGCCGCCGCGGCGATCGAGAAGACGCTTCGCACGGACGGGTCGGCCGAACGCGATAAGTTTTCCAATCCAAGTTTTGAATTGAGCATCGGCGGCGAGGATGCCAGCCTTTTCGCGTGGAAAGTGAACAAGGCGCCGTTGACGGAAGTCAGTTTAGACCCGAACGTCTTTCATTCTGGGCGCCAAAGCCTGCGGATCGCCTTCAAAGGCTATGTTGACCCGTTCTTTACTAACATTTGGCAGATCGTAATGGTCGCGCCCGATACCGCGTATAAACTCCAATTCTTTGTTAAGTCAGATGCGCTGGCGAGTGGTGGTCCACCATTGATCGAAGTTTTTGATCCGCAAGATCCGAAAACCGTGCTTGGCCTGCAAACTCCCGGCATCACCGGAAACGTCGACTGGCAACCGATTACGGTTGAATTCAAGACCTCGGCCAAAACCCAGGCCGTGGCTGTTCGTACGAATCGAGGCCAGTGCGTCGCGCCCTGTCCCATTTTTGGAACCATTTGGTATGACGACTTCAACGTTCAGTCCGTCACTGCAGCGGTCAAACCCGCCAACTGAAGAGCCGGCCACGGCAATCTCCATTGAACCCGCATTGCCGGAACTTCCGCGCACCGCGGCCAGCGGATTCATTGTGTTCGCGCTGGCGTTAGGGATCGTTTTAACGTCGCTTGCGTTTGGGACCGTGCATTACTGGGCCTTGTTCGCATTTGCCGCGTGGGGCGGGGTGATCGTCGTCGCCTGGTCGATCGATGCTTTCAAAACCCGGGTCTTCCGGGTCAGCCGCAACCGTTTGCAGTGGCCTTTGATCGGACTATTTGTGATCGGTTTGATCCAATTGCTGCCGCTACGTGCTGCCACGCAGGCCGGCGGTGTTTCGGGAACATTGCACGCGCTCTCGCTTGATCCATATGCCACGCGACTGATCTTGATCCAGATCGGAGCGCTGATCATTTACTTTGCGGCCGCGTTGGCGTTTATCGATTCGCCCAAGCGTTTACGCCGTATCGTGTGGGTCATCTCGATCTTCGGATTCGCGTTGGCCTTTCTGGGCATCATTCAAAGTCTGATCAGCCCGACCAAGATCTACGGATTGCTTGAACCTAAATATGCGACCCCGTTCGGTCCCTATGTAAACCGCCACAACTTTGCCGGATATCTGGAAATGGCGGTTGCGCTGCCGCTCGGATTGCTTTTCTCTGGCGCGGTCGAGCGGGACAAACGTCTGCTCTATCTGACCGGTATTGGCTTAATGGGCATTGCGATCATCTTGAGCCAATCGCGCGGCGGCTTGATCAGTTTTATCGCCGAAGTTATGTTCCTGATCGCGGTCACCGGTTTTCGTTCGATCAAGCGCGGCAGTGAGGCCGAAGCCGGCCCAAGCGTTGCGCTACGTGCGGTTTTGGCCGGGGCGATGTTCTTGGTGGTGGTGGTCGGGGTCGTGCTGATCGGTGGCGAATCGTCGCTGAGCCGTTTTTCCGAAACCAAGGATTCGAACGATCCGACCAGCAGCCGGACCACCATTTGGCGAGTAACGCTTGACGTCATTCGCGCGCATCCGATCACTGGTTCCGGGTTGGGCGCCTACGGTGTCGCCTACACGCCATTCGATCCGCGCAATGGAATGGCGCGGCCCGAACAGTCACACAACGACTATTTGCAGATCATTGCCGATGCTGGAATTGTCGGCGCGATCTTAGGCGCGATCTTCCTTTTTGTATTGTTTAAGCAAGGATTTGCGCGGCGCCAGACGGACGATTCATTTCGGCGGGGCGTGGCCACGGGGGCACTGGCGGGCTGTTTCGCCGTTCTGGTCCACAGCCTTTTCGACTTCACGTTGCACACAACGTCGAACGCATTGCTATTTTTGATCTTGGCGGCGTTGGCGACGATCAATGGACGCGTGGAAGACCCGGAGGCGGCCTCGAAAGAACGCCGCCGCCGTCGCCGCTCGGTAGCTTCGGTCTCGACCTTGGAAGGCGCGGTGCGGCATCATCGACCGGCCGACGTGAAATAGTAGTCTGAATTTTCTATTATGAATGCATTGGAATTTATTGCCGCGAATCCACGCCAGACGGTTTTGGATACCTTGGATATTACGGTCGTAGCCGCGGACAAAGATGGCGTAACCTTGTCCATGCCAGTGACCCCAAAGGTCCACCAATATACGGGGATCTTACATGGTGGGGTTTCGGTGCTTTTGGCGGAAACCGCTGCCGCCATCGGGTCGGCTTTCAATACTGATCTGTCAAAGTTCACGCCGGTCGGGATCGAGATCAATGCCAATCATGTTCGCTCGATCAGCCGGGGTACCGTGATCGCCACGGCTTCGCCGGTTTATGTTGGGCGGCAGTTGAGCATCTGGGCCATTGAGATCAAGGACGACCGAGACCGTCTGATCTCGACCTCGCGCTGTACCATGATGCACAAACCGGGTAGCGCCATTCCCGCGTAGCTAAAATGGCGAATTGCTCGTGGGAGAGAGTAAATTATGTCGGCCGTAATGATGTCGAAAAAAGCCGGGGAGGGAACAGTGGAACCAGTATCGTTGCGCGAGACCATACCGCACTATTGTCTCGCCGCCTTTCAAAAGTTCGGTAAACCGGACGCCATCAACTACAAATCCGGTAAGGTTTGGCAGAACATTTCCGGTTTAGATTTTATTCAGCGGATCCGGCATGTCAGCTTGGCGCTCTCCGGGTTGGGGGTGCGCGCCGGTGATCGGGTCGCAATAATATCCGAGAATCGTCCGGAATGGTCGATCACCGATATCGCCATCCTTTCTCTGCGGGCCGTTAATGTTCCCATTTACACCACCCAGGCCGTAGATCAGATCGAGTATATTCTGGACGATTCCGGCGCGCGTTTTCTGTTTGTGTCGGGCAAGAAGATCTACAAACATGCTGCGCCCGGGATCGAAGCCGCAAAGTCCTTGGAAGGTTTGATCTTTTTCGACCCGGATTCCCGGCCTGAGGGATCGTCAGCACTAACGCTGTCTGAATTAGAGCGGCGCGGTGAAGCCCTGGATCGCGAAGATCCGGAGGCATACGAACGCCTGTTGTCACAGGTAGCTCCGGACGACCTAGCGACGATCATTTACACTTCGGGAACCACCGGTGAACCGAAGGGCGTAATGCTTTCGCACGCCAGTTTTGTTTCGAATGTACAGGGGATCACCGCCGGTCTCGAGATCAGATCGACCGATAGTTCGCTTTCCGTTTTGCCGCTTTCGCATATTTTCGAGCGCACCTGCTTTTATGTTTTTTGCTGGAACGGCGTTTCCGTTTCGTATTCTTCGTCGTTCGATCAGTTGGCCGAGCATTTGAACGAGGTGCGGCCGACGATCATGACCGCGGTTCCTCGCCTGTTTGAAAAGGTCTATCACAAGATCGTGAAGAAGGGGACGTCGCAAGAAGGATTGAAAAAGAAGATCTTCGAGCGCTCGCTCGAGGTCGGCCGGCGTTATGCGGAATTGACCGACCAACGCAAACGGATCCCGATCACGTTGGCGTTACAGCAGCAGATCGCCAGCCGTTTGGTCTTTTCTAAATGGCGTGCGGGGGTCGGTGGCCGTCTTCGTTATTTTGTCTCGGGTGGGGCGCCGCTATCGTCCGCGCTTTCCTATGCTTTCTTTGCCGCGGGAATTCCGATCTTGCAAGGATTTGGCATGACCGAAACGTGTGTGGTTTCGGCCAATCGTCCGGACAATAACCAGGTAGGTTCGGTGGGCATCCCGTTCGAAGGGATCGACGTGAAGATCGCCGAGGACGGCGAGATCTTGGTGCGCGGCCCCAATGTTATGATGGGATACTACAAGCATCCCGAAGCGACCGCCGAGGTGATCAAAGATGGTTGGTTCTACACCGGCGACGTCGGAAAGTTGGACGAGGAAGGGCACCTGTATCTGACTGACCGCAAGAAGGATCTGTTCAAACTTTCCAACGGAAAATATGTGGCGCCGCAGCAAGTGGAAAGCTTGATCAAGCAGAGCTCGTTGGTCAATCAAGTAGTTGTGGTCGGCAGCAGCCGGAAATTTACCGCCGCGCTGATCGTTCCCGAGTGGGATGCCTTGCGCGCCGAACTGAAAACTACCGGCGTGACCGCCACCGCCACTCGCCTGGAGATCAGTCGTGACCCGGTTGCGATCAAACTGGTGCAGCGCGAGGTAACCATGTTGACCCGCGACCTGGCCGATTACGAACGGGTGCGTAAAGTGGCATTGTTGCCGGACGAGCTTTCGATAGATGGCGGCGAACTTACTCCGACTTTGAAAGTTAAGCGCCGGGTGATAGATGAAAAGCACGGCCAACTGATCGACGAGCTTTACGGGTAAGTCATTTAAAAACTGATTTTTGGTAAACTGTGCCGTCCGGTTTATCTCAGTTGGGATCTATGAACTTCCTTTCGATTCGAACTCTCGCGCTCGGTCTGGTCAGCCTCCTTGGTGCGCTTTTTTCAACTGGTACATCCGCGCAGACCGGCTTTAAAGGCGAACCAATTGTGCCGAACATTCTGGTTCGCGTTCGAGCCAGGCCGAACAAAGTAGCGCCCCGGCCGCCCCGGATTTCCGCGAACACTAAACCGAAGGCGACTAATACCTATGCGGACGACCAATTCAATGAATCGTTCGAGGCGGCACTGACGAATGGCAATGAGGCTCTGGTCGCGGGAGATATGAACGATGCCGTCGGCTATTTTGAACAGGCGGGTATCATGACGCTGGACGATCCGCGGCCGGCGATCGGCTGGGGAATTGCCCTGGCCCGCCAAGGTAAACACTTGCCCGCGTTTGAGAAATTCCAGCAAGCGCAACGGGTTTACGAACCGCGCGGTAGTTTTTATCGTCTTAGCCTGGAACGCCGCGTAGATGCGGATCAGATCTATGGCGGCCTGGGGTTTGCCGCGATGCGTGCGGCATTGTTCGATGAATCGCTTAAGGCCTACGCCAAGGTCGTGGATCTAACGGGCCAGTCGGGTGCCGTCATCCATAACAATATGGGCATCGACTATGCTAACTTGCGCATGTATCCCGAGGCCGAAGAAGCGTTCAAACTTGCGAGCGGTTTGGACTCTAAAAATCCGGATGTATTGATGAACTTAGGGATACTTTACGTCGTGTTGCGAGATCGCGATAAGGCTATCGCGATCCAAGAGAAGCTTTCCGCGATCGATGCATATCGTGCCGGGATGCTGCAGCGCGAGATCGAGAATATGCGTTAATTTCAGATTTCCATGCCGGGCGGGCCGACTATGCTGGTCCCAAATCATCTACTGCAGAATCGCTATCGTATTATCGGGCTGCTCGGTCAGGGCGGCATGGGACATGTGTACGAGGCGTTAGATAATTCCTTAGACCTGACCGTTGCTATCAAGGAAACGTTCGCCCAGACCGATTCCCTCAAACGAGCGTTTGAACGCGAAGCGAAACTGTTGGCTAAACTGCAGCATAGTGTGTTGCCGCGGGTCTCAAATCATTTCATCGAGGGCGACGGGCAGTTCCTGGTGATGGACTATATCCAGGGCCACACGCTGCTGGAACTTTTGGACCAACGCAAACGCCCGTTTACGCCCGCGGAGTTGCTGCCGTGGATCGAAAAGTTGCTTCAGGCCTTGGAGTACCTTCACGATCGGCCGGTTCCGGTGATCCACCGCGATATCAAACCCGCGAATGTAAAGGTTGATGGCGACGCCATCTATTTGCTCGATTTTGGTTTGGCGAAGGGGGCAATCGACCACACCTCCGCCGACGCGGGGCATACGCTGACCAGCGTATTCGGCTATACCGCGGCCTACGCCCCAGTCGAACAGATCATGAACACGGGCACCACGGCGCGCAGCGATCTGTACAGCCTAGGTGCGACCATCTATCACCTGATAACGGGTACGATCCCGGTCAAGGCCTCGCTTCGGTATGCGGCGTTGGACGCAGACCAACCGGATCCGCTGATACCGGCCGATCAATACGACAATCGTATTCCGACTGGTTTCGCGACCGTGCTAAGTAAAGCCATGGCGGTCAAGCAGAAGGAACGTTATGCAAGTGCTGCTCAAATGCGCACCGCACTCCGGGCCGTTGGGCCACCGGTCGAGTTAATGCCTAGCCCGATGACACCGGCACAAGGGTCGAAAACGCTAGTGCCGGGTGTGATCAGCGAACCCCATGATCCGTTGTCGACGGATACACCGCCGGCTCAACCCTCAAACGAGAAAACGGAACTCTCACCCGATGAAACCACACCCCCTCAATTGACCGCGCCGAACCCGCCTCCAGCGAGTTCGCCACAACCGGCGGGGGACATTGACCCGCACTTCGCCGAAACGATCAGCGCGGATACGCAAGCTTCTCCCACGAAAACTACCGATCCTTTGCCGCTCGCAACTGGGGGCGAAGGACCAGCTCAGACCTGGCGGCAAAAAGAGCGCAAGCCAGTCGCCAAACCCGACCCGGCTTCATCGTCATTTCCGCTTTGGACCATTGGTGTTGCTGGAGTGGTCGTGGTCCTACTGTATGTTGGCCTCGCGATCTGGGCTCGGAGGCCAGTAAGCACGGTTGCCGATCGCCCCACCAATATCACAACGGCACCCTCACCCACCCCGGCCACAACGCCCAAGTCCACCGCATTTACCTCCTATGCTTTTGTGCAGGATCTGCCTGATCAAGAGGGAACTCCGTGGTCCGTAGCGATATCACACGATGGCAAATATATCGCGTCCGGAAGTAGCGATGGACTATTGCGCGTGTGGGTGACCGATCCAATTCAGAGAATTCGGACAGTCGATCCGCATGAGGGCGAGATCTATGCGGTCGCGTTTTCGCCGGACGGAAAGCAGTACGCGTTTGGCGGCAAGGGAAGGGTCGTTAGGCTCGATGAAAACACGGCCGCAATTGCGCGGACCAATTTTACCCTTAAGGGCCATACCGACGCGGTAACTTTTGTCGCGTTCTCACCGGACGGAAAATTGCTGGCTAGCGCGAGTAGAGACGAGACTGTTCGCCTTTGGAACACAAATACAGGCGAATTGGTGAGCCTGTTTGAAGGAAAGCACACCGGCGTGGTTTGGAGTGTTGCCTTTTCACCGGACGGGAAATATTTGGCGAGCGCCGGCGCGGATAAGAGCGTGGTGGTCTGGAACATAAGTGATCACAATGCCGAGCCGATCATCTTGAATGGCTTTGACTCGCCGGTAGAGGCGGTCGCTTTTTCACCGGATGGCAAGATTATGGCGGCTAGCGGCTCGATCGCGCTACTGCGTATTTTTAACGCCAGCAACTTTTCTTCCGTGTGGAATATCGAACTTCCGTGGGATCGAGAGATCAAGGTCACGACCTTGGCTTTTTCCCCGGACTCGCAGATTATGATCTCGGCAAGTTATGACGGGTATATCCGCGTGTGGAAGGCGGGTACTTCGCAGATAATGCAGACCTTTGCGGGACCTGGAAAACCCATCTTGGCGGCGGCCATTTCATCCGACATGAAAATGATCGTGAGCGGCGGCGAGGATGGCAAAGTAAAGATTTGGCGATAATTCTTTAATCAACAAAACCAAGCCGCCGCCCGGATGCTTTTCGCACCCAGACGGCGGCTTGGTACAAGTGTTTGAAGGCGGTGACTAGCCGCGGGTGAAGTTGTACACGATGTAGCCCGAAACTTTGACCGGTACATCGCTAAGCGTAGTCGGTTTGAACCGGGCCTGCCACGCAACTCTTAGCGCTTCTTGCCGCAAGAGCGGGTGACCATCCAGCACCGATGCGGATACGACCTTTCCCGTTTCGTCGATCAGTACTTGGATCCGTACGGCGCCGACAACATGCGCAGCTTGTGCCATGGGCGGATAAGCCGGTTTAGGCAGCGAGATCGCTTGTCCCGTTACCGGGCCCTTGCTGATCACTAGGTGTTGTTTCACCTCGGGCTTTACCGGTTCCGGCGCCGGAGTGTTGTCGATCACGATCGGTCTGGTTGGTTCGGGATTGTTGTTGCTCCCCGTTCCCGTACCCGGACCGCTTAACACAACGTTGGCGTCAATGTTTCTTGGCCCGATCGCGACTGGCCCCGGTGGCATTTCCGGAACCGTATTTGGCTTGGTCGAAATATCCGTTGGCGGTTTTGTATTGTTGGCGATTTGGGCCACCAACACTTGGCGTTGGCTTTCCAGCACCGGCTTTTGATTCGCCGGTTTGGGCATATTCTGGTGCTTTTCGATGATCGTTACCGGCGTTTGCGGGTTGATCAACGCCACTACTTCCAGGTCTTGGGTTTCGAGGTGCGCGTCGTAAGCGTAAACACTGCCAACGATCCCGGCCATCAATAAAACACCGTAGCAGGCCATCGTTCCGACAATGAAATAGCCCCGGCGGGCGAATTCGGACGTGTGCGATCTTGATTCAATTAGGTTACCAAACATGAACTTTTCCCTCCTACAGTGCCGGTGCCAGCGGGTCACTGGAAAGGTTAGACAGCGATGGCGGACAAATGTTCCGTGAGGCCAGCAAACTTTTTATCAAATCGCCTTATTGAACTTTTCACTCTTCGGGAATAGAATCCGACCGCAATCGAACCCAATCTCTTCTAGATCAGGAGCACCCCCCATGGAATCGACCACCACGGAACAACTGAACCCGTTCAAGATCGCACAACAACAATTCGACCGCGCCGCCGATTTTCTCAACCTGGACCAATCGATGCGCCGGGTCTTGCGACAGGCCAAACATCAATCGATCGTATCCATCCCGGTAAAAATGGATAGCGGCGAGGTTGAGGTGTTCGAGGGGTATCGCGTCCAGCACAATATTGCGCGGGGGCCGGCCAAGGGCGGCATCCGCTTTCATCCGCAAGTTTCGTTAGACGAAGTAAAGGCCTTGGCCTCGTGGATGACCTGGAAATGCGCGACGGTTGATATTCCGTTTGGCGGGGGGAAAGGGGGAGTGATCTGCGATCCGAAGAAACTCTCGATCGGAGAATTGGAACGGCTGACCCGCCGGTATGCGTTCGAGATCGCCCATGTCATCGGTCCCGACCGCGACATTCCGGCGCCCGATGTTTACACCAACGAACAGACCATGGCCTGGATCATGGACACGATCTCGACGGTTCGCGGCCACACCGAATTGGGCGTGGTTACGGGCAAGCCGATGTCGCTAGGTGGTTCGGCCGGCCGCGGCGAGGCGACCGCGCGCGGTTGCCTTTATACCTTGCGCGAGGCCTGCCGGGTGCTAGGGATCGAACTGGCGGGCGCTAAGGTCGTGGTCCAAGGATTCGGTAATGCCGGCGCCAACGTTGCCCGTTTGATCGCCCTTGATGGCGCCAGGGTTATCGGGGTCAACGATTCCAGTGCCGCTATCCACGATCCGGCGGGTCTGGACATTACTGCGCTCCTGAAACATAAGGAAGAGACTGGTTCGGTGCGCGGCTTTGCCGGCGCAAACGAGATAACTTCGGAAGAATTGTTGGGATTAGAGTGCGACATCCTTTTGCCCGCGGCGTTGGAAAACAGTATTACGCTGGACAATGTTGGAAACGTTAAGACCAAGTTGATCGCCGAACTGGCCAACGGCCCGACCACGCCGTGCGCCGATCGCGAATTGGCGGACCGGGGCATTATGTTGATCCCGGACATACTGGCGAACGCGGGCGGTGTAACCGTTAGCTATTACGAATGGGTACAGAACCTCTATTCCTTCTCGTGGGCCGAAGATCAAGTCAACCTGACGCTTGAAAACGCCATGCGGAAAGCGTTTAAGGCGGTCCATGAAAGCGCCCAGAAATATCAGACCGACCTGCGTACCGGTGCGTATATTTTAGCCGTCGGCCGCGTCGCGGAAGCGACTCGGATGCGGGGTATTTTCCCCTAACCGAAATTCCAAAGATCCGCTTAGGGAAACGTATCGCAACCCCAACCAGGCGAGGTCGCCGTCATAGTCCGTCCGTTATTCTTCACCGCGTAGC
>JBDSEC010000522.1:0-5135 GCA_039920205.1 Pyrinomonadaceae bacterium | reverse complement strand
AGAAACGAAAAATTCCCCAACATGTGTCGATTTGGCCGCGCGCCGTTCGACTTAATAGTGAAGGAGCGAAACCTCTCCCCCTTCAATTTCCGGTCGCGTTGCTTGGTGAATCCAAGCTAAGCGCGATTGGTTGAATTTAGATCAGGATAATTTGCCGTTGGAGGTTCGTCATGAATATTTTACTTTGGATCTTGCAGATACTATTGGGGTTACTGTTTATGTTCGCGGGAGCGACGAAATTCATCATGTCGTATGCCGATATGACCAAGGACTCGCCGGTGAAGCTGCCGCACTGGTTCTATTTGTTCATCGGCGTCTGCGAGATACTGGGTGGTTTGGGTTTGATATTGCCGTGGGCAACGAAGATCCGGCCGGGATTGACGCCGTTGGCGGCGTGGCTGTTGGTAGTTATCATGATCGGTGCGGTCGTCACCAGCATTCCAATGGGAATCGTTTATGCGATCACTCCGTTCGTCGTCGGGCTGCTGTTGATCTTGATCGGCTATCAGCGAATGCGCGGGCTGCGACAGGCGTGAGTTCTCGTGGTATTAACCCCCGTCGGCGCTTCAAACGGCCGGGTGTAAAAGGTCCAACCGCGTTCCTTTTGGGGCAACTCCGCTCGGGAACGCGGTCTTACCTGGTTTCCCTTTTGGCTTACTAACGCTTAGTCATTCTGGCTCAGCAGCCAGACATCGGCTTCAATTTGAAGATAGCGAAAATAGATCGTCCGGTTATCGGCGGACAAAGCCGGGTCTTGGATCTGATAGGACGCGGGAGTGTAGATCGGACGGGATACTGCGCCTTCGGTATCACCCAAATAGACCGAGTTCTTCTGGTAAAAGAGGAACCGGCGGCCGTCATTTAACCAGCGAGGATAAGAACCACTATCCGAGAGTTTTAAATATCGGCCGGAGGCGAATGCGAATGTCCCTAGTCCGGCGCCACGGAGTTCGTCGTTGAAGAAATTTCCGATCAGCGTTTCCCCGTCGGGTGACCAGTCGGTGGGGTTGAAATAGCCGGTCAGGGCTGTAACCGGCGGCAATTCAACCGGAGTTTGTTCCGTCCAGGTCTTGGTCAGATCCAACAAAAAGATCGCGCCGCCGATCGACTTAAGTTGCAGAAATGCGAGCCGACTTCCGTCGGGAGACAACACCGGTGAAGTAGCGCCGCCCTCGCCCGCGAAGGTTAGTTGCGTTAGACCGGTTCCGTCCGCGTTGATCGCCCAGATCTGATTCAAACCGCTCCGGTCCGACGTAAACGCGATCCGTTTGCTATCGGGAAACCAACGCGGGTGGCGGTCTTGAAATTTGTCATCCGTCAGCGCGCGCCAGTTCGATCCGTCCTTATTACAGATCGCTATGTCTTCCTGAGTCCACCGGGGCCAGCGAATTATGTAACGTTCGCCATCGGGGGAAAGTTGGGGTGTGCTTACGCCCGTATAGCCGCGCGTTATCCACACCGGTTCGCCACTGGCTTTTCCCGCCACCGGATCGAAAGCGATCGTTTGCAAATTAGCCGTGCTTTCGTAGCGCACGTAGATCATCGATTTTCCATCGCGCGAAAAGCTGATATTAAACGCGTAGTTCGACGGCGTGGGAACGGCTTCGGGCGTACCCAAGGGTTTCCCCGTATTCTCATCGACCGCAATGCGCCAGAAATTCATGCTGCCACCGCGGTTACTGGTGAAATAGATGAAGTGGCCGTCGGGTGACCATACCGGATTCCAGTCGGTCGCGTCGTCAGTGGTAACGCTCACGGCTGGACCACCAGTTGCAGGAATCGTCGCAATGTCGCCGCGGCCCTGCGAGGACCAGTGCCAGTAGACGATCCGGGACCCGCCGGGCGACCAACTAGGCTGCGCCGCGTCGCCTTTGGTTAACAAGCGTTTGTCACCGCTCGCGACATTGACGATCCACAAGGCACTCGGGATGATGCTTTTATTCGCATGGACGCCGATCCATTCGGCGCCCACCACGATCTCTTTTCCATCGGGCGACCACGAGGGATGAAAGCCGATATCGGAGATCCGACGTTGATTCTCGCCGGTAGCTTCCATTAGATAGAGCCCGGACGGTTCCCGATTGGAATAAAAAGCGATCAGATTACCATCCGGAGAAAAGGCGGGCGTGGTCTCGTTGCCCGCTGAATCCTTGGTCAGATTCGTGGAATTCTTGCCCCCCACTCGCTGCAAAAAAATGTCGGTATTACCTTCATCGTTTCCAACATATACAAAAGATCTGCCGTCCGGCGCCAGGCTGCAAAATAGTTCTGACCCCGCCTTGATCGTGAGTTGCAGATTCGAGGCCCTGGACCAGTTTGGTCCCGACGGAGCCTTTTTCCAAAATCGGGCGCCGATCAGCCAAGCTCCCGCCAGAATAGCCAATACGACCGCGGCGCCCAAAACGAGCACACGCTTACGCGACCATCGTTTGGGCGAGGCGAAATCGTTTCGGTTTAAACTCATTCGCCGGCCGCTGCTGTCCGAATGCGATGGAGACGAGTCGAGTTCACGTTTTAATCGCCGCAGATCCGCCCGAAGATCGGACGCAGTTTGGTAACGAAGTTCCCGGTCTTTTTCTAACGCCTTTCCGACAATGTGATCTATCTCGGGGAGTACGGCAGGATGCAATGCCAACGCGGGCAAGGGGTCATTGCTCAATATCGTCGCTAGCGTTTCCAGCCGGTTTGCGCCCTGCGTAGGCGACCCGCCGGTCATCATCTCATACAAAACCACGCCCAGGCTCCAAACATCGCTTCGCTGGTCCACTTCGTCGCCGGCCGCTTGTTCCGGCGACATATAGGCCAAGGTCCCCATTAGCGATCCGGGTTCGGTCTGCGATCTGCGGCTCGGCTGAGTGTCCGAACTTGGATCGCTCAGCTTCGCCAAGCCGAAATCCAAAACCTTTACGTACCCGTCCGGGCGAACCATTATATTTTCGGGCTTAATGTCCCGGTGCAGCACGCCCGCACTGTGGGCGGCGCTCAATCCTTCCGCGACCTGGGTTGCGATCGCGAGCGCGGTGTTTAGCTTTAACCCGGCATCGATCAGTTCCCGAACGGTCTGGCCGGCGATGAATTCCGTGGCGATGAAGTTCACCCCGTTCGCCTCGCCAACGTCATAAATGGTGACCAGGTTGGGATGATTGAGGGCCGAAATCGCCTGCGCCTCGCGTTCGAACCGCTTAACGTGCGCCGGGTCGGAAACCAACTGCGGCGGTAAGATCTTCAGCGCAACCTGGCGATTCAGTTTGGCGTCGAAGGCCAAAAAAACTTGGCCCATGCCTCCGACCCCTAACAACCGCTCGATACGGTAGGCACCGAATTCCTGACCGATAATGGCCGAGGGGCGGACGTGAGAATGTTCGTCGGCCGCCACCTTAGCCGCCACTTCCAAGGCCGGCGATTCGAGGAAATTACCAACCTTCTGTTCGGCTTCTAACAGGCTCAGTAGTTCGCGCCGCAACTCTTCATCTTCCGCGCACACCTCGTCAACAAAACGAGCGCGCTCCGTCCCCCGCAATTCCACGGCGGCATCATAGAGTTTCTCAACGTATCGCCAACGGTCAGCTTTCATGGCCGGCATTGAGACTAAGTTCCCGGAACAACCAAACCTTGGCTTTGTTCCAGTCGCGTACGATGGTGATCTTAGAAAGGTTCATCACTTCGGCGGCCTCCTCAAAGGTCAATCCGCCAAAGAAGCGCAATTCAACAATGCGAGCCTTGCGTTCGTCGATCTCGGCCAGCGCGGTCAACGCTTCGTCCAACGCGACTAGGTCCGGATCACGTTGGTCGGGCACGATGAATGCTTCATCCACCGCGACATGCCGGATCTCGACATTCTTTAAGTGGGGCCGGCGGCGCGCGAAATCGACCAGGATCCGCCGCATAAGCTGGGCCGAGACCCCGAAAAAGTGGGCGCGATTTTCCCAACGTACATTATTCCAATCGATCAGGCGGATATAGGCTTCGTTGACCAACGCGGTCGGTTGGAGGGTGTGCCCCGGCCGTTCCTTGCTCAGATAACGGCGGGCGATCCGGTGTAACTCGGCATGCACAATGGGCGTCAGACGCTCCAACGCTTCCCGGTCGCCCGCGCTCCAGGCCCGCAACAATTCAGTCACTTGATGAGTCGAAGTTGTAACCATTGCAAATTCAACCAGACTGCGCCGCAAACTTACCATATCGGACCGGGAAGCGTAAGAATTCCCGAGGCAATTGTGATAATTCTCGCGCCGAGCACAGTCCTGGGGGCCGAATTATCCGCGTCACAAAAAAATGTTCCCGTAAATGATAACCCTCGCACCGGTTTTGCGCTTTAGTTACTGAGATCACTTTGCGGTGATCAAAAATTAAGCTGGAAGCTAATGAAAAAAGGAAAATGTCATGAAAATCAGAACTATCGTTAGTTCATTACTGTTGACCGGAATGCTGCTTAATGCCATCGGCGCAATGGCCCTGGGTGCGGGGGGCGTCGTTATTGTCCCCAAAACCGTAGTATTCAACAAAGCTAAGTTCGATGCCGCGGTAAACCAAAATCGCCTGGGTGCCAAAAACGCTTTGGACGGATACGCCGCCGTCATTATTAAAGACGGGAACGTCGTGAGCGAGGTCGCCGGTGGAAGCGCGATCCGCAGTGGGGGCGGGTTGAGCCAGGTTGATATGAGTACTTCCACTCCGACCGATATCGGCAGTAATTTTAAGCTGATCTCGTTCATCTCCTTGCTGTCTATTTTCCAAAAACGAACGGCTATCAATCGTGCGCTCACCGTCGAAGTTCAGCTCAACCAGCCAATCCTTGGGTACTTGCCGAAATCATGGCGCGCCTTTGTGGTCGCGCCCCCAAAGGGAAACCAGGCGGAGGTCCAGGCGATCAAACGAATTGGAAATGTTACCTTCGCTCAGTTGATGAGCCACACGAGCGGATTCCGTAACTTAAGTTTCGGCAACCTAACGCCGTCCCCCTTTAACTACATCGATGCCGGTATCCAATCCGAAAACATCGGTAAACGGGTGTATGCAAATTTCAACGCGACTATCCTAACGTATCTTTGGCCCAAGTTGACGGATTCGGTGAAGGCCGCCCTGATCGACCAACAGATAATGAACCAGAAGTCGCTCAACAACAACCATGAGGT
>JBDSEC010000521.1:0-4110 GCA_039920205.1 Pyrinomonadaceae bacterium | reverse complement strand
GGAATCGAGGAACATCCGCGCCTGGCGGAATTCGGCGCTACGGGCGCGTTGCGTCAGATCGCCTGATACCACCACGGCGTGCGGCTCCTGTGCCCAGACCGATTCGACCAACGGCCGGACCACCTGGGGGTCCACGCTGCCAAAATGAATGTCTGAAAGATGGACTAGGGTGCGCATATTATTTTTCCGCCTCGGTTGCAATGCTTGGCACCAGCACGCGCAATACACCCGGCCGGATCTGATAGTGCAACGGCGACGACATCGCCATCGTTTCACCATCGACCGCGACGTTGATCAAACGCCGGCGCGTTTCAATGGTTAGTTCCGTGGTGGTCAACGACACAAAATCCTTGGCCCCTCTTAGCCGGCCAAAGAGAGCTTTCAGCGCGAGCACCAACAATCCCCAACGGCCGGTACGTTTGGTCAGATAAACGCTCAAAACACCGTCGCGTAAACTCTTCCGGCCACCGATATTCAATCCCTCCATCTCGTAACGATTGTTTCCGATGAAGATCAGGGGCGTCCGGCTGCCAAATTCTTTTTGATCCGCGATCAGGTGGACTCGCATGAACGCAAAACGCCTCAGCACCGTCACCGCCGCCCAGAAAAAGGCCGGCCACTTGCCATGACCCAAACGCTGTTGTTTTTGCCGCCGGTGAACCAGTTGAGGGTAGAGACCGAGACTCGAGTTATTTACGAATATATGACCATTAACCTCGGCCGCATCCACTTCGTGAACCGCACCGGTGCAGATGACCTCGACCGCGCCCGCCAGGTCCAAGGGTATGCCCAGATCCTTGGCAAAGTGATTAAAGGTGCCCAGCGCGATCACCCCCATGACGTTATCCGTTCCGGCCAGCGCATTAGCCACGGCATTCATCGTTCCATCGCCGCCGCATGCTACGACGATCTGCTCGGAAGCCGCGGCGGCCGTCTTCGCCACGTTCGTAATTTCGCCACCATCTCGCGCCATCTCGAATCGCGCCGTGACACCGTGCCCGGCGAAGAGTTCGATCAATTGCTCGCGCACAGACTCGGCCGTGCCGGTACCGGAGCCAGCGTTGGCAACGATGCAAACGCCAGTCACCGCCGGGTCAGTTCGGTCATGAAGTTCGATCAGCTGTTCTTGCTCAACCATTCACGATCACCCCCGCTCCAGGCCAAAAGCCGAAGGGATAGCGTATCCCTTCGGCTTTTGTTTACCAAGTCGCAACTCCGGTTAACTACTGCGCAAAGTAAGTCGGTACCGGAATATCCCCGGTCGGTCCGGTCAGCCAAACGATGTCGCGGCCCAGCAGCCACCATTGGCCGCCGTGATTAAACGCCAAGCCCGTCGGTGTTCCGTAACGTCCCGGTAACGGTACGTCGCCGGATTGACCCCAGTGGAAATATTGGACGGTATTGGTATCGCTCGCAACGTAGTACCAATCGCCGGCGCGGAAGACGCCGATGTCCGTCTTGCTGTCACCGTCGTAATCGAACGCGACCGGTTTATCCGTCGCCAAGCCAAAATATTCGACGCGCATCTGTCCGGTGAGCGATTGCAGGATGTACCAAGTACCGCCGCGATAAACGGCCAGGTCCGACACATCGTCGCGGTCAAAATCGCCGGTCACCGGGATGTCGCCGTTCGCACCCCATTGCGCCGCCCCAAAAGTTCCATCCGAACTGCGCAGGAAGTACCAAGCACCATTTGACGGGCGGAAAACCGCCACGTCGGTACGGCCATCGCCGTCGTAGTCGGCCGGGACCGGAATATCATTCGATAGACCAAACGCGACCGCGCGATAGCTAAGATCGCCGCTGTTCAAAATGTGCCAACTACCGCCGCGATAGACTGCTACATCATATTTGCCGTCGCCGTCGTAATCGCCGGGCACAACCTTGTCATTAGGGGCGCCCCAATGGATGGTCGTAACTTCGGTGACGGTGCCTGTGGGCGGAACCTTGCCGATGATCCAATTACCATTCTGCGGACGGAAGGCGGCCAATTCGCTCAACCCGTCATTGTCAAAATCATTGACGACCGCGCGCTGGATCGGTCCCGAACGGCCACGAAAACGCACGGTAGCAAAGTTAAAGCCCGCCGACTGCAGATATCCGGTGGCGACGATCTTATAACCGTTAACCACTCCGCGAAGTAAGTTCGGTTGCAGGGCAATTCCGGCGATATACTCCGCCGCGCCGCCGAGGTTGTGGCGTACTTTTCCATTGGTCCCGAATTGGGGGTCCAGATCTCCATCCGGTTCGCAACGTACCAAGATCAAATCCTGAGCGGCGTCACTTACATTTGCCATTACCCCGCCGGCCACGATATATCCGTCCGGATCCACCGCCACGCCGTACGCAATATCGTCCGAGGCGCCAAAGTCCACCAGTAGCTTGCCGCCGGAAGCAAAATTGCCGGCGTCCAATTGGCCGGTCGCGGTAAAGCGCACGATCGCCAGATCGAAATTGTCACTTAGAACGTACCCAGCCGCGATGATCTTTCCGTCCGGCTGCAGGGCCAAAGAATTGATCACATCCGGCCCGGCGCCGATCGCGGCGATGACCCGGCCACTGGCCCCGAAGGTATTGTCGCGGGAGCCGTTCGCGTTGTAGCGGTACATGAGGAAATCAAGATCGTCATAAGTCGGGTTGAAGGGTCCAATATAGGTGTTCCCACCCACGAGTATCTTTCCATCCGGCGACGTCACGACGGTATAGACGGCACTTTTTGCACCGGCGTGTTCTTGGATCACACCGTTAACGCCAAAGGTCAGGTCTAGGATGCCCGCTGCGGTGAAGCGCGCGACCACAACATCCGTGCTGGTGGAATTGATTCGGGTCGTTCCCGCCACCACGAGCGCTCCGGAGGGCTGGATCGCCACGCCATATCCGATCGAAGAATTGGTGCCGATCTCGACACTTGCGATCCCGTCGCCGCCAAAGCTGGGATCGAGCACTCCCGCCGCCGTAAACCGAACCAAAGTAAGGCCGTGATCGGGATTGTTGATGCCCGATTCACCCGCTAAAACGATCTTGCCATCGGGTTGAATCAATACCGCATGGGCCCCATTCGGCGAGGGTCCCAACACATAAAACGCGATGCCACCATTGCCAAAAGTGGTGTCGGGGCTGCCGTCGCGGTTGTAACGCGCGACGGAAAAGCCGGGCGAGCCACCCGCCACGACAACCTTTCCATCCGGCTGGATCGCTACGGCGAGGGAAAAGGCACTATTTGGGAACTGCGTGATCGCCTTTCCGGCCACGCCGAAGCCAATGTCGACGCTGCCGGCGGTCGCGGCCCAAACGGTCGAGGCGCCGGCTAAAGCGACGACCGCCAGGATCGAGACGAACCAACGGCGAACGCCGGCGCCGGGCGCCAGACGTGAACTTTTTCTGAGGGTCGAGATAAACATGGAAACCTCCGGTCATCACCGGCACGCTCAAATGTGGACACGCGTGCGGGCACTAAGGGTCAAGAGTGGCGAAACAGCGAGCGGAAAGACCGAGCTGTCCGTTGGTTGCACAAATCGATGCGCGGGTTCGGGACCGCACCAGTCTATGCAACCGGTAAATTTAAGATAGCAATAGAGAAGAGTGTGAAAATGGACGTTTTTCCATAGAATTGTGGAGGAAAGTAGACAGTAGACGGTAGACAGTAGACGGTAGAAAAATGGGTTGCATCCACCCACATCATTCGCTTTCAACTTCGCGAGATCCAGTCAGCAGGATCCAAACTCCAAAAGACAGTAGACGGTAGACAGTAAAAAAGCGGGTTGCATCCACCCACATCATTCGCTTTCAACTTCGCGAGATCCAGTCAGCAGGATCCAAACTCCAAAAGAAAGTGAGCAGTAGTCGCTAGAAAAATGGGTTGCATACTCCCGCAGGACTAGTTTTCAACTGCGCGTGATTCAATCAGTATGTCCCTCAGTCCTGAAAAAAGTAGACGGTAGGCGGTTGAAAAAGCTGTACGCTTTTCTACCGTCTACCGTCTACTGTCCCCTGTCCCCTGTCTACAGCACTTTAGCTACGGCTTAACGTAACCGCGTGGCACCGGCGTATCGCCCGCCTGACCGTAGACCGCGCTGACCAGCGAATTCGTGTAGCTGGACAACACATACC
>JBDSEC010000520.1:0-13126 GCA_039920205.1 Pyrinomonadaceae bacterium | reverse complement strand
CTACGGGGTACTGAAATCGGGGCGCAACTTTGACCCCAATCATGAATCACTAATTGCCAAGCCAGCCTGATTTTTTGCTTGCTTTTCAAGACAGCATCTTCAGGCGGAATCGTTCCAAACATGCTCGTTCAATTTAGTGGGACGTTTACGCTACGGTTCCGCCTGAAGGCGGGGCTACGAACGCGGGCGGAGCTTCGACCAACTCCGCTATGGTATCCACGGCTTCGCCGGTTTGCCTCGATTCAATTCCTTCCTAGGTAACTCGCACTTTAAATTTCACCCGTCCCGAAGAGAATCTGAAGTGCTGCGTCAAACCAAAAGCGAGAGCGGTCGCCCGCCCTCGCCTTTCGTATTGACCCGATTCCACCTTCGAGACTATTTAGTTTCTAACTTGCAAACTGAACGACACCGGATTGTCGGGACCGAGGCCGAATATGGTCGCAAAATATCCCGTCGTGGAACACAGATGATGAAACGTCGGTGTGCCACTTGGCCGCCATACACTCGGGTCGGTTTTGCCATCGCCGTCATAGTCACCCGGCGTCGGAATATCGTCCTGTCCGTTGCCGAAGACGGCAGACCTTAAGGCCCCGTTGGAACTGCGCAGCCAATACCACGTACCGCTATTCGCGATCATGCCGCCGCGGTAGACGGCATAATCTGATCTGCCGTCGCCATCAAAATCTCCGGGGATGATGGCGTCGTTTCCGGGAACTCCGAAGGTTTGGCTACGGATAGGTCCACCTCCGCTCGGCAACACGAAAAACGTGTTCGCCGGTGACCCAGATCCTTTGCGATAGACTGCGACATCGGCCTTGCGATCGCCGTCAAAATCGCCGCGAACCGGCAGATCGTCGGCGTTACCAAACGTAAATCCAGTGAAGCTCAGCGTGCTGCGCAGGATATACCAGTTCAGCTGTCCCCCCACGAATCGAGTGACGGTGGGGTCGGCCTTGCCATCACCGTCAAAATCTTGTGTCGCCATTGGGAAATCACCCGGAATTCCGAACCGCTCGATCCGGAGGGTGTTGCTGGCACTTTGAAGAATGAAAAAAGTATTTGGATTTGACCGATATACTGCGATGTCCCATTTATGGTCACCGTCGTAATCGGCCGGAACGTCAAAATCCGCACCAAAAAGGCCCCAGGGAACCGCGATAAATCCCGCGGTGCTCGCCTGGATGTACCAGGTATTAACCGTACCAATCGAACCGCGAGCCACGACCTCGTCGGTCTTACCGTCACCGTCAAAATCCAGGACCGCAGGTTGGGGCACCGGGTTTGGGTTTCCTTCCGGGGTCACTGCTTCGGGCTGGACCACAGCCGTACGATCCGGAGCTTTAATTACATTTGTCTTGTGCGGGTAAGCACTCAAGTCCGCCTGGGCGGGGGCGGCGCCCGGCATACCGGCTAGGCCGGCCAAGCCGATCGCAACGGTCAAAAATACCGTGCGAAATTGTGGGTTGTTGATCGGTCGTTCTAACCATTCGACGGTGCCAAATACTTTCATCGGGTCTCCTTAATATGCATTCAATGTCGGACGGGGCTGCCTTTCAAGCACGGTTCTCTGACGTTTCGCCAGCCCGTTTCCCTTGAGGGCTCCGCCTTAGTTGTTCGTTCTGGTTCAAAGTACTTTGCATAACAAAGTGAACGATAAGATGACGCCCGCCGGCCTGAGCTTTTGCGCTAACCCGAAAACGGAAATTTCGAACTCCCCGCGAACTATTCGACGGATGAAGGTGAAACTCGCCCGATCACCTATAATTCTAATAACAAAGGGTACCGAGCGAAAGACCCAAACATGCGGGGAATTTTCGGCACGATTGACGGGTGCGGGGTGTTAGGTGTTGGGTCGGCGGGTGCCGGGTATCAAGGGCAGGAGGGTTGATCTTCGGCGCGTCGGCGCATCGGCCGCGATAGCTCCAACACCTGGCACCTAACACCCGGCACCCGCCCAGGGACCACCCAATCATGCGGCCAGTTCCAACCGGCCTTGACAGGCAATGCCGTTGGCCTCTAAGTTTCAGCTTCCATTTGCCGGCGAATTCGGAGGCGCATCTGTTCTGGTGAATGGCGCGGTCTTCAAAACCGTTTGTGGGACTGTGAGAGCAGGCCTAGGTGGGTTCGATTCCCACACGCCTCCGCCAGTGAAGAAGTAGTCAGTAGACAGTAGACGGTAGTCAGTAGTTTTTCGCCAGTGATGCGCGTTATTATTGTCACCGACCGGTCGGGAACATAAACCGATCTCTTTTGTCGAACCAAACTGGTTTCGATGATGAATCAGCCTCTTGACCATCAACTACTGTCTACTGACTACCGTCTACTGTCTACCGCTTTATGAAAGATTGGATCGCCCTTAACATGACGCCCGGGATCGGGCCGCGGGCCGCGACCAAGTTGCTGGAACGGTTCGGGTCGGCCGAATCGGTGTTTCGCGCGCGGCGGAATGAACTGGAATCACTGCGGCTGCGGCCGGAATCGATCGAATCGATCATGGCCCGCGATCAGCACGAAGCCGCCGCCCTGGAATCGGGCCGCGTGCGCGAATTGGGTGGCGACGTCATTATCTTGGACGACGGCGTTTATCCGGCCTTGCTGCGCGAGATCCCCGACCCTCCCGTCACCTTATATGTACGCGGCGCGTGGCAGGAATGCCTCGACCAACCCTGCGTCGCCATCGTTGGTTCGCGGCGCTGTTCGACCTACGGACAGAACACGGCGATGATGTTAGCGCGCGACCTGGCCCAGCGGGGCGTAACGATCGTGTCCGGATTGGCCCGCGGGATCGACGCGGCAGCGCATCGTGGTGCGCTCGAGGGCGGCGGCCGAACCGTTGGAGTAATGGGCACCGGATTGGACGAGATCTATCCCCGCGACAATCGGAAACTTGCCGGCGACATCTTGGCCAGCGGCGGCGCGTTGGTTTCGGAATTCCCGCTGGGCACGCCACCGGCTCCACAGAATTTCCCTTACCGCAATCGCGTGATCAGTGGCTTGTGTCTGGGAGTGTTGTTGATCGAGGCGGCCGAGAATAGCGGATCTTTGATCACCGCGCGGTTGGCGATGGAGCAGAATCGCGAGGTGTTTGCCGTGCCGGGGAACATCACTTCGCGTAATTCATTTGGCACTAACTATTTGATCAAAGGCGCGGGCGCGAAACTGGTCCAACAGTGGCAGGATGTGGTTTCGGAACTCCCACCCGACATCGCCGCGCGCATGCTGCCGCCGGAACCGAAAAAGCGCGGTGCCGAACCGCAGACCCTGACCGAACAGTTAGATCTGATCCCTAACGACTTGTCGCCGGATGAACTTGCCGTCTGGAAACTTCTCTCTACCGACGATCCCGCGCATATCGACGCATTGGCCGAATCGACGGCGTTGACGATCACGGCGCTGACCAGCGCATTGCTTGGCCTGGAAATTCGTGAACTGATCCGGCAGTTGCCAGGTAAGTGCTTCGTTCGGAAACTGTAGGCCGATTGGCTATTCGATCTGGTCGACCAACAAATGCTTAAGAGAACAGGCGACTTTGATCACGGGCCGCTAAAGCCGGGAGCGCGGACATCTTGTCCGCTGCGATCGCCGCAGGCGATCGCGACGTTACCCAACCGCAAAGTTTAATTTAAACAGGCCTCTTGGCCGCGCCCGTAGCGGACAACGGGTCCGCGCTCCCGGCTAAGCGCAGAGGTGCTTAAGCGGTCAAGTTTTTCTTGGGTGAGGGTTTGGTAGGCTAAGTTAACTGGTGAAGCGGGCTTGGAAATTGGGGATTGCTCGAATCGCAGAAGAGCGGGCACCGTGTTTCAAAACTCGGTGCCCGCGGATCGTCGCATTGCCCGCAGGTCAAAGTGGTGGGCCTACCGCGCCTGAAGCGAGAATGTTGTTGGCGAATCGTTGGGCGCGCCGAACGGAGTGGCGGAAAATCCGGCCGTGCTGCCGTTCACATAAAAGACCGCCGGAGTACCCGAGCGCCACACCGCTTGATCGGTTCGTCCATCGCCGTCATAGTCACCGATTGTCGGCACATCACTGGCTCCGATACCAAACTGCAGTTGATTGAAGGCACCGTTCGAACTTTGTAGCCAGTACCAGTAACCATTGGTTCCGATGGCCGCCCCGCGCCAGACGGAAAAGTCGGTTCGGCCGTCCCCGTCAAAATCGCCCGGCAGCACCCAATCCGTATTAAAATTCCCCCAATTCAACGCTGCCAGCGTGCCGTCCGAACTACGCAGGAATATGTACGTGTTGGCAGGCGTGCCCACAGAGTTCCGATATACCGCAATGTCAGCCTTTCCATCTCCATCATAATCACCACGAATGGATACATCGTTGGTGTTGCCGAACGTCTGTCCCTGGGTGATCCCGATCGCGCTGCTTAGGTAGTACCAGTTCAAAGCGGTGCCCGAGATCCGCGTTACCGCTGGATCCGCCTTGCCGTCACGGTCGAAATCTTGGGTAATGCGCGGGTCGTCACCCGTTTGACCGTAGTAAACGATCCTTAATGTATTAGCCCGGCTTTCCAAAATGTAAAAAACGGCCGCTGCGCTGGGCCGCCAAACCGCGAGGTCCCATTTGCCGTCACCGTCGTAATCGGCCGGGACAAATCGGTCATTTGCCGATCCCCAACCGGTCCCAACAAACCCGAGCGCACTGCGTTGCAGATACCAAGCGATGTTTCCGTTTTCGTTGCGGGTGACGGCGTAATCGGTTTTGCGATCCCCGTCAAAATCGAGCACAGATTGCCCGGTGTTTATTTCGATGCTCCATCCGCCCGCGATCGAACCAGTAACACCCATGGTGTTCGTCGCGTCGAGAACGTACAAACTCCAAACCCCGTTCGGATTCGTACCAGCAAACGTGGAAGCAAAGCTAGCCGAACCACCTTGTGCGGGTGCGGGATAGTTGTAGGAAGAAGGTGCGGGTGACGGAAATTGTACCGGTAGCGATGCGTAATCGGCGGGCCGATAAGTGCTGGCGGTCCAGGGAAGGTTTTCCGGAAGCAAGGACGGCGCAATGTCGCTCAAACTGTAAGTGACATTGGCCAGATTGCCGCCCGCAAACGCTTGCAACAGGTAGGCCTTGCCGGTTGGTCCCTTAAGCACAATTGCTAGGCGATCGGAATTTGCATAAGTGAAATTATTAAGGGTAACTTTAACACTACCGGCGACGGACGGAATGTTACTAATAAATCCCGACACCGATATGGTTGATGGGTAGGGTGTGGCCGGGCTATTCGAACTTAACGAGATGGGCGTGGAATTCGTGAACGTCGCGCCCACAGTCTGCGGTGCGCTTTCCGGTTTCCCCGATTGAGCCGAAATCGCGAGGGGCAGAGCTAATAAAATGGCAAGCATTATGATCCCAAACAACGATCGTTTTGGCACACGCAATGTTGTTGAAGCAACTGTAGGTGACATGGGTTCTCCGGAAATGTTAAGCCAGGTTGTCCTAGCTGCGGGTGACAGCGACGGGGTCGATCATCGCTAGATAGCTTTCGGCCGATCTTCGGCCGGCGAGCAGACGTACAACACGAAATGTGTGCCTCACCCAGTCTGACCCCGAACCTGTGGTTCGGTGGGAATAGAGCCAGGCCTAGGAGTGGCCGAGCAGGAACCCAAAAAAGCAAAGGGGTGATGGCAACGGTGCTTCAAACCGTTTTGAAGTTGATCGCTGACACCTTAGCACACTGCCCGTTTACTCGCAGGCGGAGACTAGGTTCGAATCCTAAAGGACGTCACGAAATATGTGGCAATTGGCCTTGGACGCCTGGGCATTTAAGGAAAACCTGAATATTGAACCGAGACTTCATAGACATATTGTTGTCATTGAACGAGGAAAAGGTTGATTTTCTAGTGATGGGCCCGTACGCGCGCTGGCCGCCGACAACTTCCAGGCAGGTGTGTAATGTGGAAGATGTCGGAGTTGCCGTCGCTGATCCGTAAGCGCAGCACGTGCTGAAATCGTAAAAATCATAAAAAGCTTAAAAACTGGTATTTACGGTCAAGGATCTTTTGGTTCACCCTTAGCGCGGCCACCTGGCTTTGGTGGCGACCGATCATTGACAATTGGTGAGGTGAAAAACTCACCTCAAAAAAACGGTTCGTCCCTAATTCGGTACGTTCATGTTTCCTGAATCGTCGCATTTGCTCAGCATGTTGTGGAATTTGGACCTCGTCACGTGATAATTCGATTTTCAATTTGCAACGTTCCACGTAGAACGTCCACGGTCGAAAATCGGATTCGGAGGACAAAGATCAGTTGCGGCGTTCGAACCGGCAATCTATGACGAGGCACGTTACGCAGTTCCGGTTGAATGCTGAACCAACGTCTAAGAAAACCATTCGCTCTGGAAGCAAGCCGCTAAAACTGGGAGCGCGGACATCTTGTCCGCTGCGATCGCCGCGGGCGATCGCTATGATGCCCAACCACAAAGGTTAGTTTCCTTCACGCTTCTCTGCTACGGAGCGGGCGCCATAGGCACCCGCAGCGGACGAGACGTCCGCGCTCCCAGTTCTAGTCGAATGAGCGGACAGATCGATGTTTTCCTTGGCGTTAGCAACTAGGAATTCTTGTGTTGCGGGTCGAGCTTGGGGCCGCCCAGGAAGCAAGTCTTCAGCGGCGTATTTGCTTTGCTATGCCTAATCGGCGCATATTTATCTTTCGCACGAAATGCCCACTTCGAGCATCTGAACCTATTCGCCTATGGGACCAACACCAAATAGCAGTAACCGAAACCGGACTTTACGTAATGGTCTTTTTGTGCGAAAGATAAAAGAGAGCGAACGGCAAGACTGGACCGTTTTAAGAATTTAAGTTAGAAATTGCGAGCACAACTGCTCGCGTTTGCGTTTAGGGATCGCGGTAATTTAACGAGCGTTTATTAAACAATGGCAAAGAATTTAGTGATCGTGGAATCGCCCGCCAAGGCGAAGACCATCAACAAATATTTAGGAAGCGATTATCTGGTCATGGCCTCGATCGGTCATATCAAGGACCTGCCGTCCAAAGGCTTGGGCGTTGATGTCGATAATGATTTCGCGCCGACCTACGAGGTCATCCCGGATATCAAAAAGCGGAATAACAAGGCAGTCGTGGCCAATCTGAAGAAGGCCGCGAAAGAGGCCGACTCGATCTTTCTGGCGGCTGACCCGGATCGCGAAGGCGAGGCCATCTGTCAGCATTTAGCCGAAGAGATCGTTCCGAAGCGTCCGGCCAAGCCTACGTTCCGCGTGATGTTCAACGAGATCACCAAGCGAGCAGTGCAGGACGCGTTCAAGGAACCCAAACAGATCGACAAGAATCTGGTCGATGCGCAACAGGCGCGACGGGTGCTGGACCGTTTGGTCGGTTATAAAGTGTCGCCGTTGCTTTGCCGCACCGTGGGCGGAAAGCTCAGCGCGGGCCGCGTTCAATCAGTCGCTCTGCGAATGGTGGTGGAACGCGAACGCGAGATCGAAGCTTTCATCAAACGCGAATACTGGACCATCGGCGCAAACTTGACGGCGCAGTTGCCGCCCAACTTTGCGGCGCGGCTGTTCAAGGTCGACGAGCTTACGGTCAAGACGGGCGCGTTCGATCAAGAAGCCAAAAAGAATGAGATCCTGATCAACAACGAAGCGTTGGCCAAAGAGATCTCGACCGAGGCCGAGCAACAGGCCTTTGTGATCAAAGAGATCACGAAGAAAGAGCGCAAGCGCAATCCCGTGCCGCCCTTCATCACCTCTAAGCTGCAGCAGGAAGCGGCGCGCAAACTCGGCTTCGCGGTCAAGAAGACCATGATGCTGGCCCAGAAACTTTACGAAGGTGTCGAACTGGGCGCCGAAGGCGCGACCGGGTTGATCACCTATATGCGTACCGATTCGACGCGCGTGTCGGATGCCGCGATGGGTGAAGTGCGCGATTACATTGGCGGGAACTACGGCGCGAACTATCTGCCGGAGAAGGGCATCAACTATCGCTCGAAAAAGGGCGCGCAGGATGCGCACGAAGCCATCCGCCCGACCGATGTCACGCGAACGCCGGATTCCTTGGCGCATCTGCTTAATAAAGAGGAGCTGAAACTCTATCGGTTGATCTGGCAGCGTTTCGTGGCTTCGCAGATGATGCCGGCGATCTTTGACCAAACCACGATCGACGTCGGTGCGGGTCGATTCATTTTCCGCGCGACGGGTTCGATCCAGAAGTTCGATGGTTTCTTGAAGGTCTATCAAGAAGGCCGCGACGAAAAGACCGAAGAGGATGAAGAGGCCGAGCGCACGCTGCCACCCGTCACCGAAGGCGAGACGCTAAAGCTGAACGGCATTCTGCCCGAACAGCATTTCACCGAGCCACCCGGACGTTATACGGAAGCGACGCTGGTCAAAGCCCTGGAAGAAAAAGGCATTGGCCGGCCGTCGACCTATGCCGCGATCATGACGACGATCATCGATCGCGAATACGTGGAAAAGCTGGAAGGTCGATTTCACCCGACGGGCTTGGGTACGACCGTCAGCGATCTGTTGGTGGCGAGCTTTGGCGATCTGTTCAACGAAGCTTACACCGCGCGGATGGAAGAAGAGTTAGACGAGGTCGAAGACGGTAAGTTGAAGTGGACCGACGCCTTGCACGAGTTTTACGACAAGTTCAAGGTCGATCTTTTGGACGCGGAAAAGACCATGCGCGCGGCCAAGGCGATCGAAACGCCGACCGACGAGATCTGCGAAAACTGCGGCGCCGGCATGGTGATCAAGTTCGGACGCTTTGGACAGTTCTTGGCCTGCTCGAACTATCCGGAATGCCGCACTACCCGCGAAGTGGCGAAAAAGGGCGACGCGGAAAAGCCCGCCGCGGATGGCACTACGCCAGCCGCTGAAACTGAGCCGGAAGAATGCGAGCTGTGCGGCAAGCCGATGGCGCTAAAACGCGGTCGCTTCGGGCAGTTCCTCGGTTGCACCGGTTATCCGGAATGCCGCAATATCCGCAAGATCAGCAAGAGCGGCGTGACCGCGCCGGCCCCGGTCCAACTAGAGGAAAAATGCCCGGTTGATGATGCCTTCTTGGTTCGGCGTTTTGGCCGGTTCGGCGAATTCATCTCGTGCTCGAACTATCCGAAGTGTTCGTATATTAAACGCGAGACGACCGGCGTGCCTTGTCCCAAACCGGGTTGCAAGGGCGAGATATTGGTAAAGAAGTCGAAACGCGGCAAGGCCTTTTACGGCTGTTCGGAGTATCCCAAATGCGATTCGGTATATTGGGACAAACCGGTCGAAACACCATGTCCGAAATGTAACGCGCCCTTCGTGGTCGAGAAGACGACCAAGCGCGACGGCACGATCCATTACTGCCCGCGCGAGGAGTGCGATTATAAGGAACCCGTGGCGGCAAAGGATGCCGTGCCCGCCGAAACGCCGGAGCAACATGCAAAAGCATAAATAGCCGCTGAGGAATTTGTGTTTGCGCTGAAGGCGCATTAAGAAAATAGCCAGATGCAAGGCTTTGCGCAGCTTCTGGTATATCGTGAAAAGTCCTGCGCGCCCTGAAGGGGCGCCACTTCGATCTTACGTGCATTAATTGCGCTCAATCTAAATGAGGTTGGAATCGGGCGATTTTCCTTGGTATATTGGCGAAGTATGCCGACTACGGAGATCTTTGAGTCATTGAAATTCGGTAACAAAGAGGCGACGCGGGTGACGCCCATTGGATGAGATCGTTTGAGATGGAGTGAGGCTTTATGAACACTCAACAATCTATCGAGGTATTTTCCGGACACTCCCCGCAAGGGAAGGTGGAATTACTGGCCCAATTTTCGCACGAGCTAACCATTCTTGCGCGCGAAGGTTATGCGCCGGGCACGGAGGAGTTGAACGACCCGCGGAGACTTCGCGTACTAAACGAACTGCAGCACCGTATTACTGGTTTTCTTTTGGCGCTGTTGACCAATGATCTCCAACGGTTTTCAGATGAGGTATTGGTGCGAATGATTCTTGAATCAGGCGATAACGATCGTTTGAACACTGAGATCCAAGCCATTTTTAATACCCTCGTTGAACGCAGTGTTGTGCCGTCTTAATATGCCGCCGGAGTTTGACGTTACTGGTTTCCTAAGTGTGAATGTGCAATTTCACCGCGACCGTTTGCGAACAACTACTGTCTACCGTCTACTGACTACCGTCTACCTCTTCCCATGATCGATCTACGCAGCGACACCGTAACCAAACCGACGCCCGCGATGCGGCGCGCGATGGCCGACGCCGAGGTCGGCGACGACGTTTACGGTGAAGACCCGACCATCAACACGCTGCAAGACCGCGCCGCCGAACTCTTCAATAAGGAAGCCTCGCTGTTCGTTCCCACGGGTTCGATGGGGAATCAGATCGCGGTCAAGCTTCATACCAAACCCGGCACCGAAGTCATCATTGAAGAACGCGGACACATGCTCAATTACGAGATGGCCGCACCGGCCGCGATCTCCGGCGCGTTGATGCGTCCGGTTCGTTCGGCGGACGGCACCGGCATCTTGCAGTGGCCGGACATCGCGTCGTCGGTCAAGGTTAATGCACCTTACTATGCGGCTCCGACCAGCTTGATAGCGCTGGAAAATTCACATAACTTTGCCGGCGGCGCGGTAATGACCGCCCGGCGTACCAACGAGCTTTGCGGTTACGCCCACAAACTCGGCTTGCTGGTACATCTGGATGGCGCGCGGATCTTTAACGCGGCCGAAGCGCTGGGCGTATCGGTGGCGGCGTTGTCGGCCGGGGCCGATTCGGTGATGTTTTGTTTATCCAAGGGATTGGGTGCGCCCGTGGGCTCGATGTTGTTGGGTAAGAAAGACTTTATTACCGAGGCGCGCAGTTGGCGCAAACGTTTGGGTGGCGGCATGCGCCAGGCTGGGATCTTGGCCGCGGCGGGGTTGGTCGCCTTGGCGGAATCGCCGGCTAAACTGCGTCAGGATCATCTAAACGCGCGAACCTTGGCCGAAGGCTTGGCGGCATTGCCCCAGATCCAGATCGACCCCGCGAAGGTGGTAACCAACATCGTCATTTTCGAATTGGTGGGTACTGAACTGACCGCGGCCGATCTTTGCCGGGGTTTGGCCGAGCGTCAGGTTTTGGCCACGACTTTTGGACCATTTACGACGCGGATGGTGACCCATTACGATGTGTCGGCGGACGATATCCAATCGACGTTGAAATACGTCCGTGAACTGGTGGCGGGGAAGTAACCCGAACTTTCTTTTCCGATGATAATTGCCATTGACGGCCCGTCCAGTGCGGGCAAATCAACGCTCGGGCGAATGCTGGCCCGCGAACTCGCCTTTCTTTACCTGAACACCGGGGCGATGTATCGCGCGGTGGCGCTGGCGGTTATTGAGGCCGGATTGGATGTCACCGATCCGGGCGTGGTGACGTTGGCCGAGCAAGCGGACATCGTGTTGGCGGGCGACCCCGATTCGATGCAGGTGATGCTGAATGGCCGCGATGTGTCTGAATTGATCACCAGCGAATCCGTCAGCCATATGGCGTCGATGGTCTCGACCATTCCTGGTGTTCGGCGCGCCTTGGTCGCGCGGCAGCGGATCATGGGCGAACAAGCCCACGGGGCGGTATTGGATGGCCGCGACATCGGAACCGTGGTTTTCCCGCGGGCCGAAGTGAAATTCTTTCTCGTTGCGGGTGCCGAGGAGCGCGCGCGGCGCCGATACGAAGAAGATCTTTTGAAGGACCGCGACGTCACGTACGAAGAAACCCTGGCCGATCTCCAACGGCGGGACGAACGCGACACCACGCGCGAGGATTCGCCATTGGTGTCCGCGCCGGATGCGATCAAGGTTGATTCCACCGGGTTGTCCATCCCGGAAGTGTTAGAGAAGATGTTGGCGATCGTGCGGTCGAAGTTAGCGTCCAGAACAGCGTAACGATTTTTATGTTCACCGGTATTATTGAGGAATTAGGAAAGGTGCGCAGCATCGAACGCCGCGGCGAGGGGGTGCGGATCCGCATCGAAGCGCCATTGGTCTCGCACCGCACGGCCGAAGGCGATTCCATCGCCGTCAATGGGGTCTGCCTGACCGCGTTGGAACTGGACCATAACTCGTTCGCCGCCGATGGTTCGCGCGAGACGTTGGATCGCTCGACGTTGGGTATCTTGCGCGCCGGTTCGCCCGTTAATCTGGAACGCGCGGTCACGCCGACGACCCGTCTGGGCGGTCATATCGTGCAGGGCCATGTGGATGCCCGCGGTACATTCCAAGGCGCGGCCGAGGCCGGCGGTTCGTGGACGGTGCGGATCGGATTCCCGCCCGAAATGGCGCGGTATTTGGTGTTTAAAGGATCCGTTACGGTCGAGGGGATTTCGTTGACCGTGGCGGCGCTGGGGGACGATCATTTCGAGATCGCCGTGATCCCCAAGACCTGGCAGGTGACAAACCTCTCCTCATTGCGGCCGGGTGACGCGGTGAATCTAGAGGCCGACATCATCGCCAAATACGTTGAGCGCATCATGACCGTCGGCGCGGCCCCACCTGCGGATACCACATCCGGCATCACGATGGATAAATTGACTGAGTTGGGCTACGCATGATCACGTTCTCGCAAGCTGAACGCACGGAAGAGATCGAACAGGCGCGCGTGCTCTTCGTCGAGTATCAAGCGGCGCTGGGCATCGACCTTTGCTTTCAGAGTTTCGGTGCGGAGCTCGCGGGCTTGCCCGGTGCGTACGCTTTGCCCAACGGCCGTCTTCTGGTGGCGCGATCGGACGGTGAGATCGCGGGCTGCATTGCGTTGCGGCGATTGGATGACGAGACGTGCGAGATGAAGCGTCTTTTCGTTCGCCCGCAATTTCGCGGTTCGGGCGCCGGGCGAATGCTGACGCAGAAACTGATCGCCGAAGCGCGCGTGGTTGGTTACCAGCGTATGCGGCTGGATACTCTGACTGGCGTCATGGACCGCGCGATCGCGCTCTATCGGGAACTCGGCTTCACCGAGATCGAACCCTATTACCACAATCCGTATTCCGGGACGTTGTTCATGGAATTGAACTTGGGCTCAACGAGTGCAGCCAATGGTGAAAGTCGGCCGAAGATAAGCACGCGTTCGTAGCCCCGCCTTCAGGCGGAACCGTAGCCTAAACGTCCCGCTAGATTGAACGC
>JBDSEC010000519.1:0-10105 GCA_039920205.1 Pyrinomonadaceae bacterium | reverse complement strand
AAGCCTAAATTCTTCCAAATTTCCAAGATGACATCTGAAACCGGAATGACAAGATTGCGATGAGTATTATTCACTACAACGATGTATCCCTCGAATGACGGTTTCAAAGATAAGCTCACATTGGTATATGCCAGTTCGAGATCCACAAAGTAGCGCTCTAGATAGGGCAAATAATAAACGTCGTCGTCATAAACTCCACCCCTGTCCCTTTTTTGGAGCGCCACCTCTTTTAGAAATCCTATAGCACTTTTGGTGTTGGGTTGCAGCCGCCCCTTTCCCGAAACGAAATTGGAACCAATTATCTGCTCCGGGTTGTTTCGTCCAACATCTGTTCCCGGAATTCCCACATTCTTAAGAAAGACGTGTTCAGGCGTAAACATTGAAACGAAATCCCGATGATTAGGATATGGCGGGGAAGTAATCATCGCCCCAAATCGACGCCTTGGAAATACAAATGTTCTTGCATCACCGTTCTTAATTTCATGCCTAACAGAATTTGAGGTTAAAGAAATGTGCATCAATCTAAGTTTCAAGGCCTCCAAGTAGGCGCGGAAGTCAATTTCCCAACCCTTATAGACGCACATCCCCCCGGGTTTAGTATGAGTCGAAATGTCTCCCGGAACATTGCACGACAATCTTCCGACAAATGGAAGAAGGAGGGCCAAGCCGAGTTGATTAGGATCGTGATTGTCCTGAAAGGAGTTCCGAGCTGACTCACGTGTGAGTGTGAGCAGACGAGTAAGCATCTCAGACGCAAGGTCCGTAAACCAGTCGTCGGACACTTCACCGCGCCTCTTTGGCCTCGGCCAACGTGCTCGCCAAGCCAACAGTTGCGATATGCAATCAATGAAATTATTTGTGTGAGCCGGGTGACAAAGTACTTGCCAAAGATACTGCGGTAGATTGAATTCGACACAAAACGATTTTAGGCCGTGCTCAGCGGCATATCTAGTTAGGAGCCCATACCCAGACATCGGGTCAAGAATCTCCTTTCTGCTTCTGAGCGATTCTACTAATTCTAGCTCTTTGCTGGTGAACGCAGCATAACTCCGTCCAGTATTGATCAAAGTTCGATAAATCTCGCGAATGAGCGTCGTTCGTGACAAGAACGGCCTCTTGATTACGACTGGTTCGGTTGGGGGTTTCGCCATCGGTTAAGGTTGCGCGCGTTTTGTCCGACTTAAGTCATTGATAATACGCCAATATTAGGCTCTGACCAACGACGAAAAATAGAAACTAATCGATTTCGAGTGAGGCCCGCGGGGTCGTCTTAGCTGCTTCCGCCCGCGCGGCGTAAAGGTCGGGTTCGCCCGGCGGCCGCGTGTTCCAACGTTTGTGGATCCACAGCCATTGATCGGGATAGGCGCGCACGTATCGTTCGATCACCGCGGTCATGCGTTGAGTCAATTCACGCGCATCATCTTCGCGCACCCCGGTCGGTTCAAATTCAACTGGCGGTTCGATCCGTACTACATACTTGCGGCGAACGGCGTCCCACGGGGCAAAGATGGGTAGGATGATCGGGTTTGAACGAAGGGCCAGGTCGGCGATGCCTACGCTAGTCGATGCCGGGATGCCAAAGTAATCGACAAATACTCCTTCATGCGGTTGCGAGTTCAGGTCGATCAAAATTCCGATCGTGCCGCCCGAATTTAACGCTCGCAGCATCGGTCGCGCGGCGGCCTTCTTATCGATCGATCGATTGCCCAGACGGGTACGGATACGCTCGACCATATCTTCTAATTTGGGATTGTCGATACGCCGGACCAAAAAGCTGAGCGGGTAATGCAACACCGATGGCGCGAAGGCCGTTAGCTCCCACGCTCCCAAATGGCCGGTGAACATAATTACCGGGCGATTACCTGCGCGCGCCGCACGAAGATGTTCAAACCCTTCGATCACGCAGACATCGGAAAGATTATCGCGCGTCAGCTTGCCGATCTGGCTGAATAATCCCAACTGCCGGCCAAGGCTGGAGAACGTACCGCGCAGTACCCGCCGCCTTCCGGCAGCATCCAAGTCTGGTAAGGCCATCTCCAGATTGCGTTCGCCCGTCCGTCGAAGGCGTCCACCGACCAGATGCGCGACCGCGCCGAATACGCGTCCGGCCGCCAGCGACATCCGCAACGGCAAAAGGGAAAGCGCGCCGATCGCGACCCGCGCGGCGGCGTATTCCAGATCGATCTGTGCCTTACTCTTCTTCGCCATGCGATAACAACCAAACCGGGTTACTTCAGACCGTTCCTTACTTCGTTCGAAAGATAGGTGCGCGTCACGTAATCCGAATGCTTGTATTCAATATGGCAACTGTTACAACTTGCCAGTTTCCCACGTTGTTCTATCTTGGTGCCTTTGCCGTCAAGGACCAGATATTCCCAATTGCCGCCGGCTTCATTGTAACCCGGCTCGCGTTTGAGCATGACGGTTAGCAGTTCCGGTTCGGTACTCGTTTTCTCGGCCAGCTTTTCTTTGACAATGATCGAGCCGACTGGAAACGCGGGCTTCAATTGCTGAAGCATTGCGCCGGAACCTTCATCACTTACATATACCGAAATGTATTTGTGTAGGTGCGGGCTTCCTTCGCTGCGTCCAACGATGCGGGCGCAACTTATCGCAGCCAACGGTTCCATCAATTGGGGCGTGGGATTGACCAGTTTCCACTTTCGATAGGTTGCGAGCTTTGTCAGGAGCGGATCGGGCGCGATATCGTCGGCCACGAGCCGGGCCGGTTCACGCCGTGCGGAAGTTGGATGGCCAAGTTGTGAAAGCCCGAGCGTCAATGCCGCCGCAATAAAGGCGGCTCGCAGAATTGGTCCTTCTTGCATATCAACACCCTCCAATTCAGCCGGCAGATTTTAGTGTCGGTACCTGCTGCACGCATTGTGTTCCAGGTTCAAATAGTGTCAGAGTTGGCTAGGTTCTATTATTTGAATTCAATGGCCCTCTAACGAGTGAGCGCGTAAAAGTTAGCAAGCCATCTCTTAGAAGTAAGAGCAAAGATACCACAAATATCACCAAAATAATTCCAATCACACAGAGCACGACAAAACGATCGGCACGGTTGCTATATCTAACATAGATGTCCTCAACGAAACTCAAAGCTACTGCAAAAAACAATACCAAAAGAGTGTTTATGCAAATGAGAATTCGTGTCAACCAAAGGTGGCTTCGTCGCCAATTTGAAATGTGCTGACCCTTCCACCACGCAATCAATCCAACCGCAAACAGAACAACAGAAACAAATACCGCAAAATGAGTTGTATAGACTGCGCCAAGAAGCTTAAACTTTGCCGGGAACAGGTTAAGCAGCGAAGGTAAGAAGGGGACCATAATGAGACCCAGTATAACTAATAACAGTTGTCTGTTTCTCCGGTTTTGCTTTAAATCATGGAGTCGTGAAGGTAAAAACTCCACTTCAATAGCTCGGCTTATATCAGGATGAAGTTCACTCGTCGGTTTTAAGTCAGTTTCATTGGACAAGTAGAGATAACGCTCATAATCTGCGGCTATTGCCTTAGCAAGTGACGCCCTCTGAAACGCTGTGAAGACGCGCCGGGCTTTTTCCGGAACATCCCTTTCTATTTGGATGTTTAGCTGGTCTATTTGAATTCTTAACTCTTCAAACTGCTTTGTTAGGACTTTGATTTGCTCACCGGTAAAACGACCTTTCCAATCCTCCTTTGCTCGTTCCAGTATCTCCACATAACCAAATTCCATCTTCTTTTGACTGCGGTAACTCTTGAACTGAACCAACCCAGCGATTAAGCCTATCACCCATCCGAACGTCCCGAGCGCCCAGCCAATAACTTGAACAGCTGGCTTTTGGAAAAAATGCAGGAATTGGTCCATGGGTGCTAGGCCCCGCAACGATTATTCGCTGTATCTCTACCTTTGTTATTCGCGAAACACAACGGGCAATCTAGAACAGTGAGCATTGATCTCCAGATACAGAGATTTCAAACGCTTAGTTATCCTCGCTCGTTTTCCCTTTTTCAAAGTTCCCTGTAATCGTTGATTTCGCATTCAACAATATGACAGGATCAAACTTGAAATAGCCGGTTTTCGTTCCATTATTCGTCATGACAAAATCTAACGAAAGTAGCCTCTTGGAAATGAGATGAGGCATATCCCAGACCGGATTGAGTACGGCGCTAACAGTTCCTCTGAACAGTCCAAGGCGTTCAATCGAAGAAGGATCAGCAATTTTGACATCCTTAATTTCCAGAATGTTCTTGACCTCTCTTAAGCACAATTCACTATCCCCAGGAATATGTGCCGCTATTAGGCCGCTGGGCGTCTCTAAAATCAATGTTTTTAGCTCATTGCAAAGTGGTATGTTTCTTGCTGCCGCTGCCTCCACACAAGTTACGACTTCGCTCGTTAACTGATAGGATTTCAGGGCGACGCCTGGAGGGGGACCGCCTCTTTTTGAGACTATTGACCGTTTGCCCGGCGCCTTTGCCGTTCTCCATACCGTGTCGAAAGAGTTGATTTGCTCCTTGCAAAAGGTCACATTGAGATGCAATTTTGCACCCTTCAATTTATACGGATTGTCGTAAAACTGAATAGTCTTGTAACAGCGCAGATCATCGCGCCTTTCAAAGATTATAGAATCATCCAAATTTGAATATTCCGAGAAAATCCGGGGATTTACGGTTTTAATCTCGAATCCCGCCTTTACTTGTTGCTCAATAATGGCCCAGTGTTCAGAAATCTGTTCATCAGTTGCTACAAAAAGTCGGCGAATGGTCGCCCCATTTTTCTTTGCTTCAACATTATACTCGAGAAAGCGCTTCTGATGTGGATCACTGTTCCAAACCTCGGGCGCCACGTAGGAAATCGCCCGAATTGTGGTTGAAGAATCGGAGTTTGATAGTTTGGATAAAACTGAATCGTAGTATTGGGTGGTATTGAGGAAAAATTCGCCTTGAAGCGCACCGATTGACATATTTTCAAATGGATGAAGAATGTAATTCTTTATCTCGTCAATCCACGACTCAGGAATTTTATGAAAATTGTCCTGGAGTATGCGAACGGCCTCTGACAAGTGAAAGTACATCGGATGGGAAAATTGCTTGAACTTATGAATCCACTTTACAAGATGGGCCTCGTTTGCAACCTCTCGATCTTTTTCGAATAGAATAACGTTAAGACCATGGATATCGGTTGGCATTTTGGGACTTACCCCGTTATCGTCCTTCACAAATATAAGCGCGACGTGCTTCAATCCCATCGCTTTAATAAAAAGCCCCATTTCAAAAAGTACGTTGTCACGCGGTGCTAGGCTTTCGCTTCCTCGATACCAAACTTTGTCATCCGGCGTGGAAATAATCACAGCACCATGTATCTTTTGCGTGATCTTAATAAGGGTTTCAAGTCCGAACTCGCCAGGGTTAAAAGTGTCACGCCACGATACCGGTTCAATGTCATAGTCTTCGAGTATCCGTCTTACAGCCATATCCTCAATTCTCGCTTCGCAGGAGGAGGCGACAAAGATTCTAAGTCTGGACATATTATTTAATCTCCAAGTGTCAGAAATAAACCTGATTGGAACGATTCATGCTTCGTTAGAACGCTGAGCGCGTCATTAGGTTAAGGTTTTCAGCGTAGGAAATCCCACCGCAAACGACATCATCTGTTTTCCAACGAATCAAAATGAGTAGGCCTTAGGTACGTCCTTCGCTACATTTCACGAAGCGGTCGGAGCCCGACTTAGTGAAACAATCACCAACCAAAACGAAGCTGTCCGTTAGCCTCGCGGGGCGACAACGCTAACCCACTTTTACGACTTTAGCTAAGGACAATCGAATGAGGGGCGAATTGTAAGCCGGAATCAGCATAGGAGCAAGGGAAATGTGATTACGCCCAACAATCGACGAGTTTTTGTTGGCCGGTGAATTGTGGCTTCAATTTATCAACCGCGATTAAAGTGCCAAAACCCGCCGCATAGCCTCGTGAACCAGTCCGTTACTCGCGACCACGGGCGGTTCGTAAATGCTGAATGGCCCGCCCGCGTAATCGGTCACTAAACCACCGGCCTCTTGTACCAACAATACCCCGGCGGCGACGTCCCACGGATTCAACCCCTCTTCCCAAAAGCCATCGAACCGGCCACACGCGACATAGGCCATATCCAGCGCCGCGGAACCGTCTCGCCGCACGGCCTGGGCATGCATTAGAAAGTTACTGAAGTGGCGCACAAAGTCTGCGCCCCTTTCGCGAATATTGTAAGGGAATCCCGTGCACACCAGCGAGGCGTTCAGATCTTCGGTCTCGGAAACGCGTATGCGGCGATTGTTCAGCATTGCGCCCTGCCCCCGTTCGGCGGCGAACAGCTCGTCTCGCAGTGGGTCGTAAATGACACCAACCTCGATCTCCCCGGCGCGCTCCAATGCGATCGAAACGCAGAAGCAGGGGTAGCCATGCGCATAGTTGGTCGTACCGTCCAGCGGGTCAATGATCCAGCGGTATTCGCTCTTTCCCTCGATCGACTTCGTTACGCCCGATTCTTCCGCCAAGATCGCATGGCGCGGGTAGTAGGATTTGATCCGGTCAATGATCAACGCCTCGGCAGCCAGGTCCGATTCGGTGACCAGGTCGATCACGCCTTTGTTACGGACCTGCAGGATACGGCCGTAACGTTCGGCCAAAATAGCGCCGGCTTCGCGAGCCGTGTTGATGGCAAAATTAAGCAAAAGAACTCCAGAAAGTTTTACCGGAGGTACCAGAGGGAACTGAGCGAGATGCTACGTTTCCTGATACGACCTGATCGCTATCGCACTTAAAGAATATACCATGGCGAAATGGGGGGCGCCGGTTAACCAGGTCGCGTCGCTTTGCGGACAAGACAGGCACCCCGCCACGCGCAACAGACTAGCCGTCTGTTGCACTTTGTTGTTGAGCTTCCTCGGCTTGCCGCCGGGCGATGCCTTCACGCGCGTGATAACGCCAGAATGCCGGCAATAAGACACCTAATAGGCCCGAACCGAGCGTACAAAGAATGCCGCCCGAAACGATCGAGGTGCGTAGGCTGAACAAGGTGGCAACCAATCCGGCTTCGGCATTACCCAGCAGTGGTCCGGTCATGTAGCTGATCATCTCGATCCCCGCCAAACGGCCGCGTAGCCGATCGGGGATAGTCTGATTCCACATGGCCATGCGGAACAAGCCGCTGATGGTGTCGCCCGCGCCCGCCAGCGCCAACCAGGCCAACGCGATCAATAAACTATGCGACAGGCCAAATCCAATGATCGCTAATCCCCACACCGCCGCCGCTAAGGTGATCGCGGCGCCGTGCCGGTGGATCCTACTGGTCCAACCAGAGCTAAGCGTAGCCAACAGCGATCCCACCGAAGGGGCGGCGTACATTATTCCCACCGCGGAAACGACTTGAAAAGGACCGATCCAAAACGGGCCAAAGCTTTCGGCGTAGGCGGGGAAGAGCGCCATCGGCATGCCGAAGAACATCGCATTGATGTCGATCAGATAGGTGCCCAACAGTTCGGGACGGCTGCGTGCATAACGCAGACCCTCGGCGATCGATCTCAAACTCGGTCGGTCGGCGTCGCTGAGCCGGGGAGTCGACCTGACCATCCAGAGCGTGATCAACGACACCGAAAAGGTAGCAAAATCAATGGAATACGTAATGATCGGACCGAACGACGACGCTAACAGCCCGCCCGCTGCCGGGCCGATGATGGCGCCGATGCTAAATCGCAACGTGTGCAATGCCGCGACCGCGGTCATGTGTTCGGTGGGCACCAGTTGTTGGATCAACGCCTCGCGCGAGGGGCGCTGCAATCCGTTCAGCGCGGCGAAGAACCCGGCGATCACATAAATGATCCATACGCGCGGTTGGGCCAATAGCGAATTGAACGCCAACACTCCCACGCAAAGAGCGGTCGCCAGCTCGGTCATCAGAATCAATCGGCGGCGATCAACGTAATCGGCCAAGGCGCCGCCGACAAATGCCAGCAGCAGCATGGGGACGAACTCGACCGCACCCAACAACCCGACCGCCAACGACGACTTAGTTAGTTGGTACATCTGCCAGGGCATGACGACATAGGTCATCATCGAGCCAAAAAACGACACGGTCTGGCCCAAGTAGAGAAGGCGAAAATCGCGCGAGACCTTGATCGGCGCTAGGTCGATAGCGACGGACTTTAATCCGCGCCTTATCGGTCCACGTTTTTTTGGTGGAGGGGCCGAGACGGTTTCACCCGGTATGGGACCCGGGGTCAGGTGCGGGCTGTTGCTGGGGTCGGACGACACTTAGTTCACGCCGCGGGTGCGATGCCGAAAAGACTGCCCAACCCATCCGCAAGTCCGCGAAGGCTGGCTTGGTCAACGGCAAAGTAAGACTCGCCGGTCAAATGACTGGCCTGGTACGACAGGGTGCAGGCCAGCGTGTCGCGGGCCTGGATTATTTCGTCGCGGCGGCCGAATTCGATCTTCAGGGACTGCTGCTCGGCATCGCACATTTCCAGTGAAAGATTCAACGGCATATGCGTTAACTCCCGGTCCGGGTGATCCAACCAGGCGGTAATGCCAATGTACAATTTTCGTACCTGCGTTTCCGGCATCAAGAGTTGGGAAAGGATCACAGAATACTCTTTCGCCTTTTCCATAGCGGCAAAGTTGTGGAGCGCCAAATGTACGCGATTCCAATGCTTGCAGGTGATCATCAACTCGACCAGGAAGTATTTAGCCTCGTCGATCTCCACTTTGCCTCGCACCCGCCAGGTTGTAAGTCCCCAACCGTCATTCGAAGCAAATTTCCAACTAGCGATATCGTCTGGCATGGTCGGGTAATCCTTATCGATCAGTTTTCGGGGATTCGGCGATCTGCTCGTAGCTGACCGGTGGCGGTTAGCTTCAAGATCCAAGCAGCGCCATACAAGCGTCACCCGAACCGAACGATCACGATCCCGCGGGAAGCAAGCACACCGATAATATCACGGGCATGAATTTTGAAGCACGGACTATCTAGTCTAATATGGCCCGTCCGCCGGTTTTCACTTGTCAAAATTTGTTGGGTGTATTTCGTTCACCCGGAGACCTTCTGCATGGAACAGATCAATCGGGATAGTGCGCGCGCGAGCGACCAAGACTTTGCTCCCCGAACCATTTGGCCGGTGATCGGCGCGTCGTCCGTCGGGACGATGATCGAATGGTACGACTTCTATATATTTGGCAGCCTGGCCCCGATCATTGCACCGCTATTTTATCCGGAAGGCGATCAGACGCTAGCTTATATCGCGTACTTGGCGACGTTCGCGGTGGGATTTGTCGTGCGGCCGTTCGGCGCGCTCTTCTTTGGCCGCATCGGGGATAAGATCGGACGCAAATACGCGTTCCTGGTCACGCTGTTGATCATGGGTGGCGCGACGGCGGTGATCGGCGTGCTGCCGACCTTTCACCAGATCGGATACGCGGCCCCGATCATTTTGTTACTCATCCGGGTGCTTCAAGGATTGGCTTTGGGGGGCGAGTACGGCGGCGCGGCGGTTTATGTGGCCGAGCATGTGCCCGACGGGCGGCGTGGCTTCTACACTTCGTTCATCCAGATCACCGCGACCTTGGGGTTGTTCCTTTCGCTGGCGGTGATCCTGTTTGTTCAGAATATGATGACCCCCGAACAGTTCGGCGGAAAGGCGCCGGGTTTGGGTGGATGGCGCATACCGTTTTTGGTTTCGATATTCTTAGTTGCCGTATCGCTTTACGTGCGTTTGCGCATGAAGGAATCGCCGATCTTTCAACAAGTGAAGAATGCGGGGATGACGTCGGCCAGCCCACTGATCGAAGCGTTCACCCAATGGAAGAATCTAAAACGCGTTTTGATCTCATTGTTTGGAGCGACGGCCGGCCAAGGCGTGGTGTGGTACACCGGTCAGTTTTACGCGCTCTTTTATTTGCAATCGATCCTGAATGTGAACGCGACGTCGGCCTACTACATCGTGGCGGTGGCGCTGCTGATGGCGATGCCGTTCTTTGTTGTGTTCGGCGCACTCAGCGACCGCATTGGGCGTAAGTGGATCATCATGGCGGGACTGTTGCTGGCCGTGATCAGCTATTTGCCGATCTATCAGGCGATGCAAAGGGC
>JBDSEC010000518.1:0-4178 GCA_039920205.1 Pyrinomonadaceae bacterium | reverse complement strand
GACGACCGGACCGGCCACGGCCAATACCACCAAACAAATTGCCCAACCCAGAAACTTCAGCCCTTGGTGGACGGCATCAAATAATATCCACATTGGTTTTCTCCAGCGTCCCACAGTTCAAGGTCCGACATTAATTAGATCGGGCCGGTAATTTTAGCTTTCAATTAATTGCCTTGAATTTATAGTTCGTTCACGGCGAAAAGACAACTTTTCTAGGCTTACCCTCGTCCTTTTTCCGTTCTACTTTGATAAGCTTCGAAAATCATTGTCCACCAACTTCAGCGTGGCGGAAAACCACTAAACGAGTTTTCCAGCTCGACCACACTGACTTAGTTAGTGGGAATCTCGCGGCGCCGTATAACTTTCGCATAGTTTTGGCTATGACATCTAGGCAATGACAACCCCGTTTGGACTCGCTACGATCAGCTCAAATAAGCACTATTAGCAATTTCGTGTGGTCAAAAGCCGTTAGTAGCCAATCATAAGATCAAAGCGCGAGCAAAAATATTTTGGGACCTAGGTGAAATACCGGAAGAAAAAATCGATAATTTCAGTTAAGCGGTTAAATTCTTGTTGGCAATAATCCAAAACTATAGTAAAAGGTATTGCCAGTTCGGTAGATAAGCCATCAGTTCTTGGTGTCAAAAGCTCAAACTCAGTAGTGTGGGGCCGATTAGCATGATTTTTGCCGCCCCTTTTTGGCCATGTAGTTAAGCGGTTAACCGATAAGTGAGGGGCTTCGACCTTTGCGAGAAGATTTGCCAGATTCCTTAGGAGGAAAATCCATGAGAGTTAAATTTATTAGCACGACCACGGTCCTGTTGATCGTGCTGTGTGCCGGATTGCTGCTAGCGCCAGGCAGCGCCTCGGCGCAGGTAGCCAGCGGTGGAACTATTTCTGGGACGGTCTTCGACGCGAACGGCGCTGTAGTCCCGGGGGCCACGGTCGTCGCCAAAAATGTCGCCACCCAGATCGAAACGACCCGACAGGCCACCGATGCTGGCCTCTATGCCATTTCACCGTTGCAGCCGGGCGAATATCAACTTACGGCTACGGCACCGGGGTTTCAGACTTTGGTCCAAGAGAAGATATTTGTTGACGCAGTCGGAACCGTAGGTGTCAATCTGACTCTTCAGGTGGGCGACATCGGCGTTATCGTCACGGTCGAGACGGCTCCCGCACAGTTGAACACCAACGATCCGCGCTTGGGCACCACCATCCGCAACGAACTATATACCAACTTGCCGTTGGCCATGGGAACTGCCGTGGCCGGTTCGGGCATCGGTCAGGGTCCGCGCAATCCGGGCGCATTCATCTTCTTGCTTCCGGGCGTCTCAGAGGGAAATCGTTGGGGCACGGTCAATGGCTCGCAGGGTTTTGCCAAAGACGTGTTTATCGAGGGTGTGCCGATCACGGACCCGATCCAACAGGGCGAGGGACGCACGATCGCCTTGGGTGTTTCCGTCGAAGCCGTCGAACAGTTTCAGGTGGAGACGAGTGGCACCGGCGTCGAGTTCAACGGACAAGGTTCGGAAAACTACACGATCAAGTCCGGCTCGAGCAAATTTCACGGCTCAGGGTTTGAATACTTTCGAAACACATCACTGAATGCCCGCGGCTTTTTCCCGGCGATACGCCCGACCGAACATCAGAACGAATACGGATTTACTATCGGCGGTCCGATCATCAAGGAGAAAGTATTTTTCTTTTTCTCGTATGATGCCTGGCGGTATCGCGTCGTCAGCCCAACGCAATTTGCCACCGTGCCCACGTTGAAGATGCGAACCGGTGATTTTAGCGAGTTACCCGTATTGATCTACGACCCGTTGACCACGGTGGCGGTTCCCGGCGGTTTCGCCCGCACGCCTTTCCCGGGAAATATCATTCCTTTGAACCGGCTGTCGGCAATATCCAAAGCCTATCAGGCCTTGCTGCCATTGCCGACCAATACTGGTCTGCAGAACAACTACCTAGGTTCGGTGCCGGTTCAATACAACAACGACAGTGTAAACATAAAGATCGATTACAACCTCACCTCCACGCAGCGCCTGTCGGGGCTTTATGCGTGGGGCAAGCGCAGCCAACCGGGGCCATACCGCGAGATCAGTTCGGCCGTGCCTCAGTCGGTATTGCCGTTGCCGTACACTGATACGCGTTTGGTTGAGGAAATTCCTAAGGTTTTCCAGGTCAAGCATAGCTGGACGGTCTCGCCCACGATGGTCAACCAGATGAGCTTTAGCTACAACCACTTCTTTGTTCCGATCACCAACGTGACTTCGGCGGGCAAGTGGTCCACCGTATCGGGCCTAACGGGATTGCCTGCCGGCGACGCCGCGGATGCTTTCCTCGAGGCCGCATTTGCCGGTCCGAATGCACCCTCTGGATGGCGCGGAGCTGGTTCGCGCGATTTCGAAGACAACAACTATAACTACACTTTTCAGGATAGCTTTTTGTGGGTGAAAGGAAAGCACTCACTCAAGTTCGGTTTCCAATATCAAAAGACGTCGGACCATACCAAGACCAATGACACGGGCAGCGTGCTGACCACGAGTTTCAGCAATCTGCAAACGGCGGGTTTCAATGCTAACGGAACGCTGAACAGCGCTACGGGAAATGCGTACGCCAGTTATTTGCTGGGCGCGTTGAATGGAGCGACGGTAAACGAGGATTCGGTCGTACTTACCTTTGCACAATTCCGGAGCATTTCGTGGTGGGCGGCGGACGACTTCAAGGTCAACTCGCGGCTGACGGTCAACCTTGGTTTGCGCCATGATCTGATGCTGCCGTACACCGAACGCGGTGACAATTTCACCTATTTGGATCCTACGCTGCCGAATCCCGCGGCCGGCGGCCGTCCCGGCGTATTGCGGTTTGGCGGCAACAGCGCGCCCGACGCGATCAGTTGCCACTGTCACCAGATCATCAATACCTACTATCGCGCCTTTGGGCCACGGGTCGGATTCGCCTACGCGCTTAACGACAAGACCGTGCTCCGCGGCGGTTACGGGATGATGTATTCACGCAGCGGTGCGGTCGGCGGTCGTGACGGAGCGCGCATCGGTACCGGATTGACCGGTATCAACGCCAACGCGCCGATCGTCAGTCCAAATGGATCATTTACTCCCGCACTGTTCTGGCAAACCGGTATCCCGCCGTATGCACGGGGACCGATCTATAGCGAAACCTATCAAACCGGATTCAACGGAACCGGTTCGGGCGGTGCGGTGACGTACGGCGATCCGGACAGCCAACCCCCGCGTTATCAAAACTGGAATCTTTCTGTTCAACGCGCGATCACACCTTCGTTGGTCCTGACCGCCGCGTACGTGGGCAGTAATGGCAAGCAGTTGCGTGGCGGCGGCCGCAGCGCGTGGTCGAATCAATTGGATCCCCGGTTCCTCGTGTTGGGCAATCTGCTGGCTCAGACGGCGACGCCGGCCAACGTGACCGCGGCGGCGGCGATCGTGCCGGGAGTTGCGCTGCCCTTCCCAACTTTCGTTGGGACGATCGCGCAGATGCTGCGCCCCTTCCCCCAATACAATAGCGTCTCCGACGTCTATGGTGACGTAGGTCAATCGAACTACAACGCCGCGCAGATATCCCTACAACAGCGGCTTTCCCAGGGTTTCACCTTCAATGTTAACTACACCTTTAGTAAGGCGTTGGGGACGATCAATGGTAACCGGAGTGCGTGGATCCAAGAGAAGAACCTTTCTACGACGGACCAACCGCACATCTTTAATGCCTTCTATTCATTCCAGCTGCCGTTCGGCAAGGGAAAGATGTTCGATCCCGGCAACGGCGTTCTGCGGGCGATCGTTAGCGGATGGCAAGTGTCCGGCATTACTAGATTCTCGTCCGGCACCCCGTTGGGGCCGTTCACGGCAACGTGTAACGTGCCCCAGGCGGGAACTTGCTGGGCTAGCTACAACCCGAACTTCACGGGTAACGCGGCGCTCAAGGGGAACGGCGCCAATTTGCCGTTCATTAATGTCGCGGCGTTTATCTCGCCCGCGGCGTTCACGTACGGCAATACGCAGGCGACCGGGACTTATGGTCTGCGCAATCCGCATTTCTTCAATCAGGACTTGAGCGCTTCGCGAAACTTCCAACTTCTGGAAAAATTGAAGTTGGTGTTCGGCGTCGATTCGTTCAACCTTTTCAACAACGTTCGCTTT
>JBDSEC010000517.1:0-6989 GCA_039920205.1 Pyrinomonadaceae bacterium | reverse complement strand
ATCGCTTCCCGTGTATTCGCCACGTCATAACCCATCTTTAGGGCTAAACTAACATAACCAAAATTGATCAGATAGAAACCGACGACTAGCAGATGATTGACCGAGTCAGCCAGACTGGAATCGCCATTAAAGACCTCGACCAAAAATACGCGGCCATTCTTGTGTAAAGTGCGGGCGACCCAGATAGTGAGAAAAACACTGACCACGACATACGCGGCGTAAGTAACAACAACGATATCCATAATCCCTCCAGAGATAAGTAGTTTTGGCTCCGGCGTTTCATTTTCTTGCGCCGCTTCGTGAATAACTACTTCAATCCGCATGCCAAGCTGATATCGTTAACAAAAGCAGGTAATACGGTGTTTGAGCGCGGGGGTGTTTTGCATTTTGCGATTGGGTACGGAAAGAGCTTGGCGTTTTGCGCAGCGAGGTACAACAGGCGGTTAATCTGTCGTGGCGAGATTGCTTGCAGACCCGCTTATCTGGGACCGTGACCCTTACCAAACATGCCCCGACAGGTTAACAACCTGTCGTACATGGAACGTACGACAGACCGTTAGAGCCACTTGGAGAATACGGCGGCGGCGACAAGAAGACCGAGCTTACCATCCGCCATTTGCGGTTTTGCGCCCATTTTGGGTACCCGCTACTAGGCGTACCCGGCTTCGAAATAATTTTGCAAGAGGCTCTGTTAGTCTGGCGCGGCGAGATTGCTTGCAGGCTCGCTTACCGGGGACGGTGACCCTTTCCAAACTCGCCCCGACAGGTTAACAACCTGTCGTACGTCTGCAATTTTCATGGTAGATTGGCGTTCATCAGGTGCAGGAAACCACTTTAGACCCAAAGGATAGAGGATCCATGAAAATCTATTTGGCCCTCGCGGCCCTTTCACTTTGCTGTTTTCTGATCGGGTGTAACAAGACCGGCACGCCGACCGAATATACCAACGCTTGCAGCGAAGCAAACGACAAAAAATATATTGAAGTAGCAGGCTTTTTGGATGACAAAGGTGGCATTTTTTGTTCGAACACTGGCGGTGGCCCGGTGCGTTGTGGATTTAAGTTGCTGCAAAACTCCGGCGATCCGAAAGGATTTAGTGCCGATATCGAGATCGGCACTGGCGCCAACAGCGTCGAGAAGATCACCGGCAGCTACAAGAGAGAAGATATCAAGATACACGACAATAGCGGCAACGTGATCAATTTGGCCGACAAATACCGGGTGACGGGCAAATTAAATTTTGCCAAGGATCCAACTGCTAAAACCGGTGATGTGTGTTATCTAACCGTAACCAAGATCGAAAAGTAATGAAGACGATAGCGGCGCTACTGTTTTTGATTGCGGTCGCGTGCGGAGCGGCATCGGCTGCTCCCGCTCGTGGTTTAAGGCTGATCTCGGTCAAAGGAACGTCGAAGGTCAAGTTGGTCTATCGCGCCAATTCGATCGTCGTCGATCTGGACGAAGCACTGGCCGGAACCAATGGCGCGCTGGCGGGTGAAGCTCCGCATCAGATTACAACTGTATTTACCATCGAAAAAGGGAATTTTATTTACTTGGTGGCTAAGGTCTGCAGTGCCTCGCCCATCTCGGAGCCTATGGCTCCATGCGGAGACGATCACTCCTGCGCAGTCCTTTGGATCAAAACGGATAGGGCATTGAAAAGCCCGGTGTTTCAATGCGAGATCTACGAGTCATGCAGCTATAACTATTACGACAGCAATTATCTGAGAGATCAAGATGGGCTAAGGATCACCTACGGTGGTGCGAAGAAGCGGCAGTTGGTCTTTGAATTATTGCAGCCCGAAAAGGGATTGGTGGTCACAGAATTGAAGGATTGAGCGATCGGGCGATCGGGCGATCGGGTCAGCGAGTCATTGAGCCATTGAGTCATTGAGTGCCCGTAACTGCAATTCAAAATCGCAATCGCGTTTTCAATGACCCAATGACCCAATGAATCAATTCTTAGTCGATTCCGTGTATCTTCAACCGGATCAGGTCATCCACGTCCAGAACCTTTGTCCCCCGACTCTTCATCTTTTCAATGAACGCGCCGTTCACGCCGTGGATGCGCATCGAGATCAATTGCTGCACCTCAGGGTGGTCATACCCGGCGGCGCGTATCTCGCGACTGAACGCCCCATCCGCACCGTGAATGCGCATCGACAGAAGATCACCCGCCGGGATGCGATCGTAGCCTTGCGACTTCAGATCGGCGAGAAACTCTTGCGAGATCCCGTGGATCTTAAAGGCTAGCAATTTGTCTTCCGCCAAACCTTCATAACCCGCGCCCTTGAACATGGCAACAAACTCCGGCGTGATGCCGTGGATCTTGAAGGCCAACAGTTTGTCTTCGTCCAGTTTGTCGATCCCCACGGCACGTAGCGACGCGACGTAGTCCGGCGAGATGCCGTGAATGCGGAAGGCCAGCAGTTTCTCCGCAGACAGATTTTCGTAGCCCGCGGTCCTCATGGCGGCAATGAACTTCGTCGATACGCCGTGGATACGAAACGCGATCATTTTCTCCAGCGGCAGTTTGTCGAATCCGGCCGCGCGCATTTCGTCGATGAAGGCCAGGCTGAGGTCGATCATGGCCAAGCTGAAATATTTTTCCGCCGGAATATCGGTGTAGCCACGTTGGGCCATTTCGCCGGCATAGGCCGCGTTGGTGGAAAAGGTGAAGGTGCCCGCGCCGTTGCCCCCCTTGAACCAGCCTTCGCAGGCAAAGGTTCCGGCATCGCGAACCAATTCGAACTTGACCGGACCACCGGACGACATCATCTGATCGCGCGTAAGGCCGCGGAACTGCTCGGGCATGATCTCGTTCTGGTGTTGCCAGTTGCCGCCGCTGCTATTGCGCCGGGTCATCGAGAACCACAGCTTGCCGGAATCTTGTTGCAACTCGGCTGACCAGCTTCCATTCATTGATTCTTGCGACGGGGTATTTATCCCCGTCAGCAAACTACCTCCCGCCGTCGCCACCGCGGCGCGCAGCGGAACCATCGCAGCAGCGATCGCGACGGCCACGCCAAGCAAGCTCACTGCCATCAATTTTCGCGTCCGTAGCGCGGACACACCTATAGCCATAGTGCTCTTCATGATCAAGCCCTCCAAGGAGAATTAATAGTTAGTAATTAATAGTTAACAATTAATAGTGAATAAATTACTCAGTGAAATCTCAATGTCTGCGGATACGCGCTTTCCGTTGCACCGGGCCCCAATCGACTAACCGCAACCGCCGCTATTAATTATTCATTATTAATTGTTAATTATTTTTGATGATTCCCATGATCTTCAATTGCAAGATCCGATCAAGCGTGGCATCGGTAAAGCCGCGGTCACGCACCTTCCGAACAAAGTCCGGTGTGACCCCGTGAATGCGAAGCGCCAGAACTTTATTCCACGTCAAAGTTCCCAGACCCAAGTTTTGCATCTCGCGGATAAAGGCTCCAGTCACGCCCTGGATCCGCGCCGCGAGCAATTGGTTCGCGGTCGGTTCGCCAAATCCGAAGGTCCTGAATTCGTTTACGAAATCAACGGTAACGCCATGAATGCGAAACGCCAGCAGTTGTTCGAAATCGGCATCGCTAACCACCGATCGCATTTGGTTCAGGTAATCCGGATCGGCCCCGTGAATTCGCGCGGCCAACAACTGACCGGCCTCTAACCGGCCAAAGCCCGCGTTGTTCATCGAGCGGGCGAACTCGCCAGACACACCGTGAATGCGAAAAGCCAGTAATTGATCGACGGGCAATCGGTCGTAACCGGCCGTACGCAGTTCACGCACAAACTCACCCGATACTCCGTGTTGCTTTAGCGCGACCAGTTCATTGATCGTCAAGTTCGAGTAGCCCGCGGACGCCATCTCTTCAGCGTATCCACTTGGGGATCGTTGGCTAGTGGTGGCGGTTTCTGGCAGTTCAGCTAATTCCGGAGTTTCCGGTATTACAAAATAATCCGCCAACGCGGCGGCTTCCGCGGGAGTATCGGGGTCTGACGGGATCGGCACAGTGACGTTCAGCGCAAATGTCTCGTTGGGGCAGGGGGAATGACCACCAGAGTGGTGTAACGCCGGCAGTTGTCGTCCCGCCACCAGTTTTGACACCTGCGAGGTGAGCGATTCGGTCTCGGCCGCCACGATGGGAAGGAAGGCGTGATGCGCGCCCAATCCCACCGCGCCCAAGCTGATAAGCATGACCAGGCTCGCCACCCACGCGGTCGCGCGATTCGGCGATCGCGACGCGCCGAGCAACCGACGAACGCGACCCAGCAGCGAGCCACCGTCGGCGGCCAACGCCAACTTGGGCGCCGCCGTCGAACGTATCCCTTCCAGTGCGGCCAACGCGCCGGCGTAAACCACCACATCGCCGCAAGCCTGGACCGCCAGGTCGTCACAACAATGCTCGCGTTCAATGCGGACACGGCGCGAAACCCACCAAATCGCGGGATGATAAAAAAGCAAATTCTCAACGAAAGTCTGCAGCAGGTTGACCAAATAATCATGCCGCCGGATATGGGCCAATTCATGGGCCAGAACTGCTTCGATCTGCGCCGAGCTAAGTCCCGTCAAGGCGCCGACCGGTACCAAGATCACCGGCCGCAACCAACCGATCACGGCCGGAACTTCCGCGATCGCCGATTCACACAAACGGACGGTCCGGCTTACTTTTACCTCGCACGCCAAACGATTCAACATGTTCTGCCAGGGTTCGGGCGCCGGCGTACTGCTGCGACGTCGAAGGCGCAACACCACCAACCAACCACCGGCCGCGCGCAGCGAAAAGATCAGCACTCCCGCCATCCAGAGCGCCACCAGCCACGGCATCAACGAAGGCGAGTTGTCGTCCCCGGCCTCAACTCTGACTGCATTGCGGCCGATCATTACCGGCACGCTAATATCATTTGACACCGGTTGCGCCGGCGTTACCGGTGCGATCGTCGATGCACCGAGATCTGACGTGGCGGGCAGTCCTTCCTCGATCACCGCGAACGTCACGATCGGCGCTGCGAGCATCAGGACCAATCCCACGCAGGCCACGGCATAGCGCGCACGGGCTCCCCGGTTTTGTAACAACACGTTCAGGCACGCGACGAGTAGCGCGATCAACGTGCCCTGCCAAAGGAAATGCAGCAGCGCCGCGCCCACGGCTTGAAAGATCGGCTGGGTTAACCAGGTGGAAATCGAGTTCATTGCCCACTCCGTTCATGTTGGTCCAAAAGCTCGCGGATCTGCGAAAGTTCTTCGGCTGATGCCCGCTTGGTGGCCAGCGCCTGCATCACTAAATTCATGGCGGAACCGGCGAACGCCTTATCCAAGAGATCGCCCACCAGTTGCCGCTGCGTCTGTTCCTGATGGATCGCGGCGGCATAAACATGCGCGCGGTTACTTTCGTCGCGGCGCAACAAGCCTTTTTCGAACATCATCTGCATCTGCTTGAGCACCGTGGTGTAGCCGATCGGCCGCCCGTTGGCGCTGATCTCGTCGTGCACCTCGCGCACGGCGCTAGGGCCACGGGCCCACAAAATGCTGAGAATTTCGACCTCGGCGTCGGTCGGTTTGGGCAAGTTTTCTGGTTTGAATTGACTATCATTCATCGTGCCGGAGACTATACTACGATAAAAATCGTACTGTCAACGATTATTTTCGTAGTTGCAGGAAAATGGATGTGAATCGACCGATGATAGGGCCAGGAGGTGTTTTGCTATCTTGGTCATGGAAGGTAAAGAGCGGCGCTGCGGAAATGGGTAGCCCCAGGCCCAGCTTGCGCGAGACGTGGTGCAAACCGCCCCCTTTTGTTTTTCGAAGCCAATGCCAGTGGTTGACGAAAGGTCTGTCGCCGCGCTATCGCGGGCTCCGGAGAATTCGTTTTCGCTGAATCCGCAAGCTCCGCGGACGCTGCGCATGCGGCTACATTATGCCGCACCGCTATCGCGGGCTGGTTGAGTGATCAGTCCCATAATTGAGTAGTTTGGGAGGGCTGGAAGTGACGATCTCACCGTCGCCACGCAACAATGATCATTTCTATACCGTCTCGTGCCTACTAAATCCGCCTGCTAAAGCAGGAACTCCAAACGCCCTGCGGTCCGCGCAACTCGAGCAATTGCGTGAGGTCTCTGCCAAGGCTTGCTTAATCTACCACTCCCGCATCCAAGGTGATCACTACCGCCAATCCCGCAGGTTCGCGATTGTGTGGGGTCACGGTTCCGCCACAGGCCTCGATGCAAGAACGTACAATGGCCAGGCCCAAGCCGCTGCCGCCTGACGTACGGGCTCGATCTGAGGCCACGCGATAGAAAGGGTCGAAAAGCCGTTCCAATTCTTCTGTCGGCACGCCAGGTCCTTGGTCAGAGACGGTGATCTGCACCTTGCCGTTGGTCGTTAGGGCAGAGATATCGATCGCGCCGTCCTCGCCCCCATAACGCAATGCGTTTCGGACAATGTTCGACAATGCGCGAGACAGCAATTCGCGCTGAGCCAAGACTGAAACACCCGATTCAATGTTCAGAGAAACAAGTGCGGGCGGTTTTGCTTCGCGCTCGATCACCTCGTCAACCAAGGGAAGCAGCACGAGCGGTTCTCGCTCGACCTCGGTGCCTTTGATCCTGGCGCGCGAATAGTCCAGCAACTCCGTTACTAGACGCGACATCAACTCGACCTCGTCGCGCACATCGGTAATGTACGATCGATTGGCCTCGCCGGTGCGCATTTCCAAAATATCCAGGGCGAATTGCATCCGGGCCAGCGGGGAATTCAGTTCGTGCGAGATATCACCCATGAACCGCTTCTGACCGTGGACAAATCCGGACAAGCGCGTGGCCAGTTGGTTGATCGCGGCCCCTAATCGCCCCAACTCATCCGAACGTGTTTGATCCACCCGCACATCGAACTGTTCGTCGGCGATCGATTCCGTCGCGGCGGTCATCTGCCCTACGCTGCGCGTGATGCCGCGCAGCAACGGGAACCAGAATAGGATCGAAACGACAATGATCAC
>JBDSEC010000516.1:0-2635 GCA_039920205.1 Pyrinomonadaceae bacterium | reverse complement strand
ATCATCGCGCATCGCCGACTGGCGAACACCGTCCGGTTCTTTGCCGAACCTTCGATCCGACTCGTTCATCGCGCTTGCCTTACTGATCGTTCTATTTTCCGCGGCTGCATCGGCAAGCGTAACTCCGAACTACCGTCTCTACACCAGCGTACTAGGTGGTGGATGGTCGAACGCGGGAAATTACTTTCCCCACGATGAGTTTTACGATGGCGCCACGAAAGCCGCCGTCGCGTCGGTTGCGGACCAAGCGCGGCCAGGTGCCCTGGTGTTAACTGAAACGCCTGGATTGTACTCCTATTACGCACAATTGATCGGGCGCCAAGACCTGATATTCATGTCATTGTCTGATCCAACGGCAGTTGCGCGCGTTCAGCCCGGTGATATGGTGGTTTACGCGCGGGGCCGACGGTATTTTAGTAATGAAAGAGTGACAGCAATTCTTGTACAATACGGTTTAACGCCAACAGTGGTGAATTTGGGCCCAATACCGGCCGCCCGGGTTTATTTGCTAAACGAAGTGACCGCGCGGGAAATTGCCTCGGTCGCTAACATGGTGGGTCGATAGTGCATCTAGCATATTGTGTCAGCAGTAAAATTGCCACAATTGGCGCCCTGACTGTCATATTTGCCGTTTACAATTACGGATCACAGGGGAAAAAGTTACAACGGTAGGTGGAAAACGGGCATCCTTTGACTTGATCTACCTGTTTCATGCATTAGACCCGGTTGGCATGGAGATTGCACTCGAAGGGTCGGTTGCATTCAAAAGTTCTAGTTTTCACTTCGACATTGGTTGGAAGCAGTGATTCCGCCGCAATTAATTTGTGTTGGTAGGATTCTGCAAAACTGCATTTGTTGGTGGATTTGAAGCAGATGACCACAGATTGGAGCAAATTTACGACGATCGACCGGATTCGGCGAGTAGCGCTGGTCATGTTGCTGCTCGGCGCCTTTTTGCCTGGTCGACTTCTTGCCCAAATCGCTTCCACTTCAACTCCTGGACCGACTCCGGAATCCGCTGCGAAACCGGTTCCATTTCGTATAGAAACGGTACCCGTCGAAGGCGGGGCTGAATTGCTCACAATTTTTGGCCGGCTTGACGGTTTGCCGGCTTCCGAAACTCCTAATTCTGCAGATGTGCCGTTGGTCAGCATTCTTCGCGACACTTTTGGTGATCGCGATCCGGAAAATGACCGGCTTCGATATTTGTGGATGTTAACTTATACACGTCCCACCGCTGGGCAGCGATTGGCCGGCGCGGTCCCATTTCTTTACTCGCGCGTAGGTAATAAGACCTCGACCACCCAGGTACCTCCGGCGGTGATGGATCTTGGCGTGCCCGAGAAAAAAGTCTGGGAGCGATTCTTTTGGAGTGCCTTTCAGCGGCTCGTACTTGATTCGTATGGTACGCCGGTGAAGCTGGCGACGCGTTCCTACCGGCACAATCTGAATGATTACCGAAAAGCCCAGGTCATTCGCACGTTGGCGGTGTTATCGCTGTATCAGAACCTGGAGAAAGAATCCCCCGTTTTGACCGGGTCCGAGATGCGCGACATCCAGGCACGTTTGGCGCTGGACGACAAGACTTTGGGTGGTATCGTTGACGACCTAAAATTACAGGACTACGCCGCGAAACAGGAGACTGCGCTTCTGGACGTCCGGGGGCACAATTGGGAACTGTTGCGCCAATATTCCGAAGCTGAGGGTCTTTATTTCGATCCCTTGACCCTGCCCGACGGTAGTGCTACGCACGCTATGATTTGGGTCAGTCGCAGCGATCTGGAGCAAAAACGCGGGTACGATTTCCAGAGCCGATTCTTGAACATCGCGAATCCCTGGAGTGACGATCGATTACGGAATTGGGACGGTTATCGCGAGACCCGATATTTCGATCAAGAAAATCGACCGGTTGCCGCCGGCACCGAGGGAGCCCGGTCAGTCGAAATGATCCCGTTAGCGCTCTACGGATTGGACTACCCCAAGATCCCAATGCTGTTGGTTGATTTTCGGGACCGGTACAATCCGAAGAAACGAGAAATGTCCCGCCGCGTTTTGGATGACGTCATTAAGAATGTTTTGAACATTTCTAAATTCAGTAATCTGCCTTATTTCGCGGGCCGTTTCCTCTACGATTTCGTTACCGGTCGCCGGGGCATGGATGTGAATCAACCGTCACGGCTGAAGACATATTCGCAACTAAAACTGCTGCTGGGATTGAACACAACGATGGATCCGCAACTGCGGGAAGATATCGCGGACCGCCTGGAAGACGTTTCGCTGAATCCGATGGAAAATGATATCCAGGCCGAAGCGTCACTGGCGCGTCAGCAATATCAGGCATTGTTGGATTATGTTCGCCGGCCGGACGGTATGCCGCACCAGTTGGCGCGGGACCGCCGACAGGAAATGGTTCCGCTAATGCACGGAAAGGCCGCACAGGCTTGGTTTCGCATTGCGAATTTGGCGACCTTTGGCGCCTACACCCATCGCGAGGATGCAAATCCCGAATCGTTGTCCCAATTGGAGATCGCGCGGCGGCTAGATCATCATACCCGCTTCTTGCGCGAAGTGGCTCGAAGTCCGCGGATCGAAGTGGCGTGGAACGTAGACGAGGTACGCCGTTCACTGGCTTTCG
>JBDSEC010000515.1:0-3936 GCA_039920205.1 Pyrinomonadaceae bacterium | reverse complement strand
GCCAACACGTCGATGCAATCCTCGGGGCAAACCAGCGCGCAGAGATTACACGCGATGCACAACGTGTCGTGGGTTTCCGGGTCCATATTCAGCCGCGGGGCGCCATGAAAACGCGGCGCGACATCCGGCCGGTCTTGCGGATATTGTTCCGTGTAAATACCCCGGCCCTTCACGGAATCGCGGTCAAAGACCGCACCCATATTGAATTTAAAGGTAAGCCAAAGTCCGCGGACCAGATCCACGAATAGGAATCGCTTCACCTTTTCCTTGAACTTTATGGCCGGAACTTTTATCGAAGGCATATGAACTTCTCAATGCTTAGGTTACGAACTAGCCTCACCCTCCGCGACCGGCGCAACCGCGGGCTCCATCGAACGCGGCAAGCTTACCAATCGAATGCCGCGCCGCTGTTTTTTCAAATTGAAATCCAACGAACGCAAATTGATCCGGGACAGCAGCCCGCCAATGATCGCTAAACCAAGAAATCCGGAAACGATCATCAATCCGGAACCTAAGCGAGTGAAATAGACCTTATCACCCGCGATCGCCATCGTCTGCAGACCGCGCCATCCATTCAACGATTGAACGATAACGATACTGGTCGCGGTCCACACAATATTTGCCAGGGTTGCCGGGATCAGCCATTTCCAACCTAGGTCCATTAACTGATCATAACGATAACGGGGCAACGTCCAACGCAGCCAAAAATAGAGATACAGTAGCACCGCCATCTTGGCCGAAAATACCAACAGACAAACGATGCCGTAAAGGCTGGCGGATCCGATCTTGACCGCCACCAGCCAGTACATTCCCGGCACGTACCAACCACCCAAGAAAACCGCGGTTGCGACGGCCGCCACGATGATCATGGCCGCGTACTCCGCCATGAAAAACAGCGACCAGCGCATGCCGGAATACTCCGTGTGGAAACCGGCGACTAACTCGGACTCGGCCTCGGGCAGATCGAACGGCGCGCGATTGTTTTCGGCGATTCCGCTGATCAAAAAAGCGACGAAGGCGAGCGGTTGCCAGAGGATCAACCATACATTGTTGTCGTCTTGGCTCGCGATGACGCCGGACAAACTCAAGGTGCGGACCAACAACAGCGGACCCACGAGCGACAATCCCATCGCGACTTCGTACGAGACCATCTGGGCCGACGAACGCAGTCCGCCCATCAGCGAATACTTTGAATTCGACGCCCATCCCGCCAAGATCAGCGCCAACACACCCAAGCTAGAAACGCTCAGGATGAAGAGCAGCCCAATATTTACATCGGTAATGACGCCCCAATCCGGCGCGAACGGTATGACCGCCAGCACAATGAACGCGGCGATCACCGACAGATACGGCGCCCAGCGAAAGATGAAATAATCGGCGGCGATCGGGGCCAGGTCTTCCTTGGTCAATAGCTTGATCGCGTCGGCGATCGGCTGCAGCAATCCGTACGGACCCACCCGCATCGGTCCCAACCGCGCCTGCATGAAGGCCGAGATCTTCCGTTCGGCATAGGTGGCATAAAGCGCCCAAACCGCCACGCCGGTCACGACCGCGCCGATCTGAATGAACGGCCATACGACATAGTTCACCGTTTCGGCGCTGAATAATTTCAGCAGCATCTGATCGATGAAATTTGGTGCGCCCAGTAACAACATAACCGTCTTAGGTCCGGCAAAGATAGACCGCCGTGCCGATCTTCATCGATTCGTAGGGCATCGCCCGAAACCGTTTCGCCATTCGTTCCTGATGTATCCTATCGTCGCTAAAGAAAGCGATGTCGGCCGCCTCGACCTGCAGGCCAGCGCCCGCGAACGCCGCCTGGAATTCGTGATGCCGCCGCCGGTTCGGCGTGCCGCGGTTCGAACCCATCAGCCGCCACAGCCAATCCGGAAAGCGCAAGAACGTCAGCGGGTCCGGGTAATAGAACCAACAATCGTGCGGGCCAAAATCGACCCGATGCGCCGCCAAACCGCCCGGCGCCAACAGCCGCGCGTTCATCTTGGCGAACGCTTCAATATCGGTCACGTGCTCGCCCACCTGATAGGAACAGACCACGTCGTATTTCCGGTCCGGCTGGATCGCTTCGATCGGTGCGTCGATCAGGGTCAACCGGTCAGCATAGCCTTCGGGGAAATTCGCCGCCGACAAATATTCCGGCCAGGGCAACTCAGGGAACAATCGCGGCCACGCATCTTGGATCGCTTGGTACCAACGTTTTGCTTCGGGACTGTCATAGTTTCCCGGGAATCGGTCGATCACTGCATAAGAGGCCGCGCCGGCGGCCAGCAGGGCAAACCCGGAAGTTAAATAGTCACCCGGTCCGATCTCCGCGATATGTAATCCGTTCAGATTTTTCAATTGGCCTAGCAAATGCCGGGTGGCCAAAAACGCGTAACGCTCGAGAAACTCGTCGTCGGTCGAGAACACCTGGTTCGCGGTGCGCAGACGCCGCGTTCGCCAGGCCCGTACCGGGGGAATCCCCATGCCGATATTTTTCGCCACTTCTTTGCAAACATCAACCACGAGGGTCAAACCATTTTTCGTTGGGGCCATTAATGAAACGCCGCTCCCGCCATAATAATTCTCTAGCGATCGATCTCGCCCAAAACGATATCCAAGGTGCCGATGATCGCCACCACGTCCGCCACCAGGTGACCGATGCACATTTGCCGCAATGCCTGCAAATTCATAAAACAAGGCGGCCGCACCCGGACCCGGGCCGGTGTCTGCGTGCCGTCGGCAACAATGTAACAGCCGATCTCGCCCTTCGGCCCTTCGATGGTATGGAAATAATCACCCGGCGGCGGTTTGATCTGACGCGGCACCTTGGCCATGAACGGACCGTCGGGTAAGTTGCTCAAGCCTTGTTGAATGATCCGGCGCGATTGTCGCATCTCTTCCAAACGGACCAGGTACCGGTCATAGGTGTCGCCGTTCTCGCCGACCGGCACATCAAAATCCATCTCGGAGTACGCGGCATAGGGGCGCATCTTGCGCACATCCCAGGCTACCCCGGAACCGCGCAATGCCGGGCCCGACAGTCCGATGGCGATCGCGTCTTCGGCCAAGATCACGCCGACGCCGACCGTGCGGCCCAACCAGATCCGGTTTTCCGAGAGCAGGGTCTCGTATTCATCCAATCGTTGGGGAAAGTTGTTGATGAAACGCTGCGCATCCTCGATAAAGTCGGGATAGGCATCCAGCTGTAAACCGCCGATCCGCCACGCGTGGCAGGTAAGGCGCGCGCCGAACTGCCGCTCGAATATCTTTAAGATCTCTTCGCGTTCACGCAATGCCCAAAGCAAAACGGTAAACGATCCGATATCCAACCCGTGCGTGGCCAACCACAGCAAGTGCGAAGCGATCCGCGAAAATTCGGTCAGTATCGTGCGCAGATAATGCGCGCGCCGCGGCACGTCCAAACCCATCATCCGCTCGACCGTTTCGACCCAGACCAGACCGTTTGACGGCGCGGCGATGTAATCCAGCCGGTCCCAGTAGGGCGCGATCATCGGATATTGACGGTTCTCGGCGATCTTTTCCATCCCGCGATGCAGAAACCCGATGTCCGTATCCAGGTCCAGCACGCGTTCGCCATCCAGCTTTAAGATCACGCGCAACACGCCGTGGGTAGACGGGTGCTGCGGACCCATATTCAGGATCATCTCGGGACTATCAAAAACCGCGTCCCGGTTGGTGTTGATCTCTAACTGGTTAAGCGACATGTCTAAACATACGAACCCTGTGTCACGTACCCGGAACCATCTGTAACAAAAGCATGCCTTGCGTATGTAGTCGGTACCACCTGCGTTAGAAGCGGGTGGGCCATGACCTCTTAGGTGTCTGGTTTGGACGCACATGTCCGTTCCGTCTTCAACCATCCAAGCCACTCTAGCTTACAGAAACGCGCGTCTAACGCTACGGCTCGGCCGCTGC
>JBDSEC010000514.1:0-5997 GCA_039920205.1 Pyrinomonadaceae bacterium | reverse complement strand
ATCAATGGATAGTGGACAATGGAAAATGGATAATGGACGAAGCCAACTTCTTTTCGTTATCCATTATCAATTATCAATTTCTTTCTCGACATCCATTCCTTATGGTCGGGTTTTCGCCACGCGCGTTCGTAGACCGCCGCAAGACAGAGCTACAAACTAGCAACTCAATCAGGCGTCGTCCTTGTACTCTGGGGGATAAAAGTTAAAGATACCTTAGCCATTAATTTGTGATGGGCAGGGATCCACCGACCAGCCTCAAATTGAAAACTCGGTTAAGGAGAAGTGAGTGAAGTATTGCCCTGCCTGCGACCTCGAGTTTCCGGATGCAAAGACGTTTTGTGGAATTCACGGGACAAGACTGGTCGATCCGGCGACAGAACCTGATCAGGTCCGCCCACTAAACCACCCCGCTCATTGTGCTCCCGCTAGTGCCGGTTCTGAACTGGGCGCGAAGGTTGATATGAAACCCGCCCAGGGAAAAGACCTGAAACTATCGATACAGATGGAGGGTTCACCGCGCTCGGTTTATCCCGGCGATGTGGTCCGCGGGACGCTCACGGTGCAAACGCAGAAATCTATACAAGTGAAAGGTATCGGCACCGCGCTGATATACCAAGAACGTTACAAGTCGATGGAGCCCACACCGAATCTGCATGTTTCTTCGTTCCGTCATGACCCGGGTGATGACGAACGAAGTGAGTATTACGACAGTCATATTGACGAATACTGGACTGGTGGAGCGATGGTTATTGGTGAAGGGATGCTGCCGGCGTATCTGGGCCAAACCTATCCATTTGAATTGCGCATCCCGGATAACGCGCCGCCGCCGTACCTGGGTGAAGTTGCGCCCGTTTATTGGCTGATCCGGCCGACCGCGTTTCTGCCTACCGGAAACGTTGGTTTTCAAGATATCGCTTTGCCGCTAGTCGTACCCCACAGCGGGCAAGCATTAATCGCCGAAAACCCTGAACCGAAGATCCATCCGAATTCCGAGAACCTCACGATCCGGTTTGAACTTCCCCGGTTCGAATACGCCGAGGGTGAGACGATCACCGGGACGCTCGTAACGGAACCAGATAAAGACATTTCCGCCCGGGCCATCTTGGTGGGTTTGGAATGGTATGAATCCGGTCTTGCGGGTTCCAGCCCAGTTAGCAAAACGCTCAAAGACCCGCTGATACAGATCGCCGGCAAGACCCAGTTACGCTGCGGCGTGCCAGCGGCATTTAACTTTTCGCTGCCGATCCCCGTCCGATCGCGCCCCACGCGCAGATCGGATAAGAGTACAAGCATTTTTCGGATACGGGCTTCGATCGACATACCCTGGCGGGCAGATGACGAGGCTTCGACCGAGATATTTCTCTCCAACGGCCGCCGCTGAAACCATCAATCCGGTGCGAATCAGCACGGCGGAAACCCAACCGTTAGGGAGGTGCCAAGGAAGAAATGGATAACGAAAACGAGTTGCCTTCGTCCATTTTCCATTTTTCATTGATTTTCTCTGATCGGCGTCATCCGCGTAAATCCCGGGCTAAACTTCTGAGTAAGAAACGCGTTCGGTTCGTGATAAAGTGCCGGCAGCCAAGGCAAACTATTGTGTTTTCGCCCGTCAAGGCAGTACGCAACGCGGCGATTTCAATCGTCGCGAAAGATCAACTAAAGCTCTCCCCGATCTCAGACCGTAAAGGATGGACCCTAACGATGAAATTCCGCTTCGCTTTATGTGCCGCGCTGGCGCTTACTTGCTTATTCATTGGATCTAACGTCTACGCTCAAGGCGTCACCACGATCAGGGGTGATGCGAACGCGGGCGAGTTGAACAGCGCGATGCTGGACCAGTTGGTGATCACCCAACAAAACTCGATGGCACGGATATTTGTGATCGCCCGGTTGGGACGTGGCGAGACCAGCGCGGCGCTCAATCTTCAGCGATTGCAAGCAGCCCGCGATTATTTGGTCAAGACGCGCGGCGTCGCCGCCGAAAAAGTAGTGTTCGCTTCGGGCGACCGTATTGATGGAGAGGGCAGGCTCGAGTTCTATTTGGGAAGCGACCTACAACTGATCACTCTGGCCACGCGCGGCAAGAACGTAACGCTGGTCTGTTGCCTGGACACCGTCACACCGAAACACAGGCGTCGTGGACGACATTAAGTTCGATCAGGTTAGGGAACGCGAGAGTCGATGAAATTGCATAACGCATCAAAGTTGATCATCGCGGTGCTGGTCTGCCAACTGGCGGGTGGTATCGGCGCGGTCGTGACGGCGCCGGCCATCACCGGCTGGTACGCAACGTTGAAGAAACCGGCCTTGCATCCAGCCGGTTGGGTGTTTGGGCCGGTATGGATCACTCTTTATTTTCTGATGGGCGTGGCGGCGTTCTTGATCTGGCGGAAAGGGTTGGACGTCAGAGGGGTTCGGGCGGCCCTCGGTATCTTCATCGGGCAACTAGTCTTGAACTCGTCCTGGTCGCTGGTATTTTTTGGACTGCACAACCCGAGACTCGCCTTGGTAAGTATCGATCCGCCTCGTCAGGTCGGGAAACCAAACGAAGCCATTCTTTCAGCGTTGCGAATTGGAAATTTCATGGTCCGCCCTTACAATTCAACCAATGAGGAAATTGAAAGAACTTATTGAGAACAATCGGATCTGGGCGCAAAGCATCAAGGCAGAGGACCCCGATTTTTTTAAGACCCTGGCGCAACAACAAGCGCCCCGCTATTTATGGATCGGTTGTTCCGACAGTCGTGTCCCGGCAACCCAATTGGCGGGCCTGTTGCCGGGCGAGATGTTCGTCCATCGAAATGTCGCGAACGTGGTGGTCCACACCGATTTCAACTGCCTGTCTGTGCTGCAGTTCGCCGTTGATGTGTTGAAGGTCGAGCACATCATCGTTTGTGGTCACGATGGATGCGGCGGCGTGCAGGCAGCGATGCAGAATCGCAAGCTCGGGCTGATCGACAACTGGCTGCGCCATGTGCAGGACGTAATGCATCACCACGCGGCTCAACTTGCCGAGATCCCCAATGAAGCCAAGCGGCTGGACCGGCTTTGCGAATTGAACGTGATCGAACAGGTGTTGAATGTCTGCCGGACCACCATCGTGCAGCAAGCTTGGGATCGGGGCCAGCCATTGGCGGTCCATGGCTGGATCTACGGGATCGAGGACGGATTGCTGCGGGACCTGGACATCTGCATCGCCAGTCAAGACGAACTCGCCGCCGCCTATGATCAGGCGGTCTAGGCGTGAACTTAGTTAGAAAGGATGTGCTTCAATTCACGAACGGTTTTCGTGAAATGATTGTGGACAATTCTTACCGATATGCTAACATCCGCGCCATCAGGCAAGTCACATCTATCTGTCTAAGGAAGGAACCCCCAAAATGGTTTTTAAGAATTTAAAACGCATCGCGCTTTTTGTCGTGATGCTTGCTGTACTTGCGGGTGCCGCAGTATTTGCTTCAACTCGTGCTACGTCCGCCAGCGTGCGTTCGGCCATGCCGACCGAATTCATGATCGTTAATCAGACGGAATGGACCTTTACGCACCTGTACATTTCCCCCTCAAGATCCCGCAAATGGGGCCCGGACCAACTGGGCGCTCGCCGCGTGATCGCGCCCGGCGGGTCATTTACCATTAACAACATTCCGTGTGGACTTTATGACGTGAAAGTCATTGACCATGACGGCGACGAATGCGTGGTCCAAGAGGTCCCCATGTGCCGCACGCATACGCACTGGGAAGTGACCAACGAATTGCTGGCCAGTTGCGAAGGTTACTAGAACCTCAGACCGGTCGGCGCACGCTTCTCTCCCAGAAAGGTATAAGCCATTTGACCGGTTGTACCGTTCAAATGGCTTTTGCCATTTTGGGGCGGTCAAACCGGCTTTTTGCGCGATGGAAAAGGGGACATTTTAACTTTGCGCATTCGGGTGACATTTTAACCTGGGGTTTACCCGTACTATTTCATGGATGTCTTACCATTATCTTGTGATAGATTGTTGGCGATTTTCCGGCTCAAAGGAAGGAAAAAGCAATGAGGATCGTAACCGTGCTCTTAGTTTTGGTGCTTTTCTGCTCGCTTGCGCAAGCAACCGATACCAGCGTTATGATCAACGGCTCGATGAACTACAGCATGGGACTCAACACTCCGAACGAATGGACCTATAGTTTGCGTTGGAACCTCTCCGATATGATCGTCTTTGCCACGAGCGTGGACCTTGCGCCTCATATTCCAGGTACACCCCGGTTGGCGCGCGGGGGTTCCAACATAGACCCCTTCACCTTGCAATTCACCGCACCTGAAGGACAGAGGGGCACCGTAAATATAGGAACCACTACGTTGATCAATTGGCACTACGCAAATATCAATAATATGGCAACCACCAACCTCGTGATCGACTTACCCGCCCACGGGATCCCGAAATTCAAACCGAATCAAACGTCTATGTCTGTAACCGTCCCGTTTACAATGCACGGCACGGTGAATCTATTCATGGCATTTTCACCGTTTGCGGCACCGAGCCTTACCCGCGAGATCGTCGGTAGCGGTACGGCTAACTTGAGCTATAGCCGGCTTAACAGCACAACACAGCCCACCGCCTTTAGGCGAATGCCGCATCCTCCGGTTGTCTTGAGCGCGATCACGTTTACCCTGGCCCCGCCACCGCTGGCAAAATTGTAAACACACCTGATTAACTTGGGCGAAGATTTCGTGTGATAACGATCCCGCCCTTGTATTACCCGCTCTGCCGGTTGATAATCCTAACGTCGCAAAAACGTTAAAGTAATCCGAAGTGAATTTATGCAGTTAGCTCAAAAGGTCCGGCGCCTGGCCAATATTTCGCGCCTTTTTGTATTTGGTCTGCCCAAGAACGCCATTGGCTCGATCGATGTCACGAATCGCTGTAATTTGCGGTGCGAGCACTGCTACTTCTTTGCCGAGGATCACGAATCCGAGCAAGAACTTTCCATCGAAAAATGGGTCGAGAAGTTAGAGGCCATGAAGGCCGCCGGGCACCCGATGATGCTCTGCACTTGGGTCGGCGGCGAGCCGATGATGCGCAAGCAATTGATCGAGGTCGGCCGTCACTATTTCAAGCACAACACCATCGTCACCAATGGCACGGTGGACCTGCCCGATTGGGATAACTGCACCTGGGTCATTTCCATCGACGGTACCGAAGAAGCGTTCAGCAAGATGCGCGCACCCGGCATCTATCAGCGAATAAAACGGCACGTGACCGAACACCCCGAATTGCGGATTCAGATCTCGTGCGTGTTGACCAGTCTCACGGCCCACTGCATCGAAGATCTGATCAAAGAGTGGGGCCCGATCGCCAGTGGCGGCATCATCTTTGACTTCTTTACGCCGGTGACGAATTTGGACGAGATCCTGTGGCTGGATTGGCCTACGCGCGACCGATTGATCGACGAACTGCTGGCGCTGAAAAAGAAATACCCCGGCGTCATCAACATGATGGATTCTACGCTGGAGTTGATGAAGTCGGACAAGTCGAAACGCGTCACCGACAATTGCGAATTCCGCTTGAAGGCGTTCGCTCTGGGATCGACCGGCGAACCCAAAGGCAAATGCATGATGGGCGATAATGCCGATTGCGATCGGTGCGGATGCGTGGTTCCCTATCACATGGCTACGCTTAGCAGCCGCCGGCTGATGATCAAGGAACAGTACCGTTCCTGGCGCGCGAAAAAAGCCGCGGCCTCAATTTAGTGTCAAAATATCAAATCCGTGTAAGGGTGCAATTAAAAGTGCGAGTTGAAAATTGAAATATCGCACGACGATAAACTAGTGTGCGGAAGCAAGAGGTCCTATCTCTTCGCGTCGAAGACGCTGAGAGAAAATGGCCAGATGTGAAACGTCTGGTAAGTTGCAAATTGGTAAGGCGCGCTGAAGGCGCGCCAGATGGGGGGTGGCGCGCCTTCAGCGCGCGAACCTGATTGCGATCTACCAGATGCCGCGCAAAGCCTTGCATCTGG
>JBDSEC010000513.1:0-5971 GCA_039920205.1 Pyrinomonadaceae bacterium | reverse complement strand
GACGAAGAGGCCGCGCGCTTTGGCATGCGTCGCGCGCTGACCAGTGCCGGTTATCTGTTGACCGAGGCGGGAAGCGTGGAATCTGCCCGTGAAGTGTTGGCCGAGTCGCGGCCCGATCTGATCTTGCTGGATGTGAATCTGCCGGGCGCCAGCGGCCTGGACTGGCTGCAGGAATTACAGGCGGCACCGGAAGATGCGCCGTTGGTGGTTTTGATCACCGCGCACGGTAACGAGCGCTTGGCGGTCGAAGCGATCAAGTCCGGCGCGCATGATTATCTTTCGAAACCATTCGAGGTCGATGAACTGCGATTGGTGGTCAAGAATGCGTTGGAGACGCTTTCTCTCCGGCGCGAGAATCGCAACCTCCGGCGGCGCATCGAGTTGGAGAGCGGCGCGACTGGACCACTGTTGGGTATTTCACCCGCCATGCAGCGCGTCCGATCCTTGATCGAAAAGGTGGCCGAGACCGACGCCACGGTGTTGATCCGCGGGGAATCGGGTACGGGAAAGGAACTGGTCGCGCGCGCCGTGCATGATCGAAGTGCGGACCGGCGCCAGGGCGCGTTCGTTGCCGTTAACTGCGCCGCGCTTCCGTCGGAATTGATCGAATCTGAGTTGTTTGGCCACGAAAAAGGCGCTTTTACCGGTGCTGCGGCCCGCCGGCAGGGCAAATTCGAGCAGGCCAACGGCGGCACGATCTTTTTGGACGAGATCGGTGACATGAGCGCCACCGTGCAGGCCAAGTTGCTGCGGGCGCTGGAAGAACGGCGCATTGAACGGTTGGGTGGAAACGATTCCATTCCGGTCGATGTGCGCGTTATCAGCGCGACCCATCGGCCGTTGGAGGAAGACATCACCGACGGAAAATTCCGCGCGGATCTATTCTATCGCCTGCGAGTTTTGACGATTGATATCGCCCCGCTGCGCGAACGCCGCGAAGACATTCCGGTGCTGGCCGATGCGTTCGCGCAGCAGACCGCCGAGCGGCATAATCTGCCCTGGCGGCCGATCGGGAAGAGCGCGCTGCGCCGATTGATCGAATTCGCTTGGCCGGGCAATGTGCGTGAATTGCGCAACGCGATCGAGCGTGCGGCGATCCTGGCCGAAGGCCCGGAACTTACCGCGGACGATCTGCCGGAAGAGTTTTCTGGCGTCACGGCATCCGCAAAAACTGAATTGTCAATTGATGGCGATGCCGGTGGTTTAGAGGTGCCGTTCACCAACGATTTTCGCGCCGACCGTAAGGAGTTCGAGCGGCGCTACATCGCCCGGACGTTGGATGAATCGGACGGCAATGTCACCCGCGCCGCCGGTATTTTGGGGATGCACCGTCAATCGCTACAGCACAAACTTCGCGAGTTGGGTCTTGCGCGCCGCTATATCAACGTCGGTTCCGAACCGCCAGAATAACCGGACAATTGACGGAGAAAAGTTAAGGCTTTCTTCTTGGCGACCTCTTATACTTCGCCGGAATGACGTCAGAACCGGGAGCGGTAGCGACTGGGTTTGTTTTGCACCGGCGCCTTCTAACCTGAAGAGTACCCAGTCACTACCGCTCCCAGTTCCGACTTCATCGCTGATCGTATACGTTTCCTCGAAAGTATCTGTCCGTCGCAGAATGGGGCGCAAAGGCACCAAAGAAGAAGTCCGGAACAAGTATTGCACTCAATGTATCGGTTGCCGAACTATTTTTACCTTTGGGAGCATTTATGTTCATTCGCTTTATCACCTCGCTGATTTTTATTTCGCTGATCATTACACCGGCGGCGCTGTTGGTTCGCGGTCAAGCAACCGCCACCATACCGGCCCCACGCCACATCATTATCTGCGTCGATGGCGTAGGGTTCGAGACCATCCAAAAAATGCGGGCCGAGGGGCACTTCAAGATGTTCCGCGACCCAGCGCATATGATCGCGCCGTTCCCGTCACTGACCAACGTGTCGATCGCGCGCATTTTGGCGCCGGCCGGTGCGGCTGAGCCGCTCGGCTATGAAGACGACTATTACGACGTCGCACGCAATCGGATGAGCGGCAGTCTGCTGGACCGCTTTAACCAAGCGCGCTTTGTGCAGGGAAGTTACCGGTCCCTTTTCGATTACCACCCGTCGGCGATCAAGAGTGGTCTGGGTTACGCGCTGCCGCCGTTGAGCACCTATGTCGAAGGTATGACCGATCTGGTCATGTTCAAACGCAAACTACGTTCGTCAACGGATCCGGTCTATTTTGCCTATTCGGGATCGACCGATACCTTGGCCCATTTGGGCGGCGATCGCATGTTGCGTAGCTTTATGGGAAAACTGGATGACCTGCTTTCCGACATCGTCCGCGAGTCTGGTGGCAACGTCCAGGTGACTATATTTAGCGACCACGGCAACGACTATCGCAAATACAAACGATCCGGATTAAAAGATCCGCTGCGGCGCGCGGGTTTCCGGCTTGATTCAAATATCAAAGACGAACGCAGCGTGGTGCTGCCGCAATTCGGCTTGATCGGTTGCGCGACCTTGTTCACCCGGCCCGAGAATGAACCGCGCGTGGCCGAGGTGGCGGCGGGTGTCAAGGGAGTAGATTTCGCTGCGTACGAAAGTCATGGGGTGGTTTATCTTGCCGGTAGCGATCATTCGCGCGCGACCATCGAACGCCGCGGCGACCGGTATCGTTACGTCGCGCAAACCGGCGATCCGTTGGAACTCCGATCCGTCGTTGCCGAATTCATCAAGTCGGGCAAAACCGATGCTGACGGTTTCATCGCCGACGCCGATTGGTTCGCGGCCACGACCGGAACCTCGCGGCCCGATTCGATTCGCCGGATCTACGACGGCCTGACCGGCGCGGTCCAGAACCGGGCCAACGTCATCGTAAATTTTGCGGATGGTTACTATTCCGGCAGTGCGCTGATGGACCTAGTTGCTTTCCTGTTGGCCACGCATGGAAACCTTGGCCGCGGACAAAGCTTTGGGTTCGTCATCGATTCTAAACGGGACCTGCCGCCCTACGTCCGCGCCGGAGATCTTTGGTCCACGATCGGTTCGCCGGTCCTTAAAAAATCTGACACGATGAAAGTTGCCGAGAAAACAAAAGAGTAACCGCGAATTTCCACGAATTGAAGCCACGAATAAGAAATTCAACTTGGTTTTGTGATGCCAGAATTGATCGGCCCTGCTCCAATACGACCGGTTTGTAAGCTGCTTAGTTCTTATTCGTGTCTTTTTATTCGTGAGAATTCGTGGTCAACCCTTCGCCTTCAATTGATTCAACCATGGTCAACTGGCTAAACTAGCCCCATGAAAGAATCCGCTGACGCGATCATCAAACCCGAACAAGCTGCATACTTGGAAAATCTGTTGCCGCCGAGCAACGCCCTGCTGGCCGAAATGGAGGACCACGCGCATAAGAACCGCGTACCCATTGCCGACCGCGAGGTCGCTTGGTTTCTCGAGATCACGGCCCGCGCAATGAACGCGAAGCGGGTCTTGGAGATCGGCATGGCCATCGGCTACGCCGTGATCCATTTGCTGCAAGGCATGGACAAAGATGGATTGGTCGTTACCATCGAACCTAACGAAGAGATGATTCGCCAGGCGACGGGCTACATCGCCCGCGCCGGCTATGCGAAACAAGTGCGCTTGGAACAGGGCTTTGCCCTGGAAGTGATCCCGCGACTGACCGACACTTTCGATATTATTTATTTGGATGCTCTGAAGACCGAGTATTCGGATTATCTGGACCAAGCCCTTCCGCTGTTGCGCACTGGCGGCGTAGTCATCGCCGATAACCTTTTGTGGGGCGGCCAGGTCGCCGGCGGCCCGGGCGCGCGCGGCGATAACGCCTCGACCGAAGCTCTGCGCGCATTCAACGAAAAATTCGTCAATCATCCGCAATTGAAGGCCGAGGTTTTGCCGGTGGGCGATGGTTTGGGTTATGGGGTGAAGATCGCTTAATTATATTCATGGATGGTAGCGTCCGGGTCAACAGTCTACTCACGAATGGTAAATTGGGCAAACTTCATAACGGCTATGCCGCTGACCAGTGCGGTGAGGCTCTGCCTCACCGGGCACTCTCCTTAATTTTGCGGCTATGCCGCCGTCATTTCAACTCAATGGTAGTCAAGTACCGGCGGCGCAGCCGCAACATTCTTTGAGAGACCGTCGGTTAGGCCAAGCCTAACCGCACTGGACAGCGGCCAAGCCGGTTCGCCAGTGGCCCGCTTCGGTAACCAGCGCTTCAAGCTAACCAGTGCTGTTGAGCTATTCAATCCCCTCAGGAAGCTGGGAAAAATGGACAGACGACTAGGCAAAATGGCACCCGAATTAGGTGCCTGTGTGTCTTAGCGTTCAGTCCCGTTATGGTCCAAAGTGACTCTGACGGCGTTGACACTGATCGTTAAATGAGTTGGCCATCAAAGTGTAGACTTATTTCATGCTCCTTTGACTGGCGCGTTAGGCTTTAAGCTCTCAGTTCGAATGCGGAACTGGAGAGCGGCATAACGAGACTCCTCGAACCACCACATGACGAGGCCAAACACAATTCCCCCCAACATTACCGTGCCGATTCTCAGGTAAAGTGCCGTGGTGCGGAATGGGCGGCCATTGATCACATCAAAAAGTATGTCAACCCCGAATACAACAATAGTAATGAAGGCCGCGTAGGACAGCACGTACAGGATCTTCCCCCTGGATCGCCAAACGGTCCATGAAGCGACGAACCGCTCGTCCGAGCGGTTGCGCCACTTCTTAAACTTGGCCCAGAGGCTCACTATGATACGTCGTTGTTAGCCAACCTTCGTCATTTCCACACCGGTCGCGTCGAACGAGATCTCGGTGACCGATCCATCGGCGTTGCGGATGGGGAATTTCGCGCCGTCCTCATTGATCAAATGATCGACATGTTCCTTGCTCAAGGTCTTGGTGGTGAATACACCCTGCGCCTTAGCTTTTAACCCCGCAGCGTTCAGCGGGATAAAGAATGCGTGGTCGCCAAACGTAACGCGGACCGAACGCCCGCCGACCTTGTCCCCCAATTCCATCCAGCAGCCTTCGGTTTTGCACGAACGGACGATCACGCCATCGACGATGACGGTCTGGCCGGCGTACTTCGCGGGATCGTTCAAAACTTCGGCCAGCGCTATCACTTTGGCATCTGCGGCGATCGCCGAACCGCGGGTGATGGATTCGCCGGATTTCAGTTCGACCGGAGCGTTCTGCTTATCGCTGACGACCGGTTCGCCCTTGGTGTTAGTTTGCTGACCCTCTTTTTGGGCCATCAAGGTGCCGGTAAAAGCGAGCGTAAGAATCAATAGGCCAATAGTGCGTTTCATGTATGTTTCTCCCTTGAAATTGTTCGCTCTAGGATAATTCAAAGCGGGGTCGAGGGGAAGGGCCAATGTGGGTTTGACTCGCTCGTGTGCTTTTGGGTTTCATAAGTAGCCACTAGCTTCAGCTAGTGGGTGAGCGGTTCGCATCCGGCTTTAGCCGAATTCTTATAAGAATACTACCGTCTGGCTTTAGCCCTCGTTGGGACCGTAAGTTCTCACAAGTGGTGAAGGGGCTAAAGCCAAGCGGAATGGCAATTAACAGATTTCGGCTAAAGCCGGAACATAGAGCCGCGATCCCTAGCTAAAGCTAGGGGCAATTTATCCGCGCCGCTGACGCGGTGCGGTTCCGGAACCTCCCATACATGTGTTTAGCCGAGCCTGGGTAGGGGATGAAATCTACGAGATCTGGCGCGCCTCCAGCGCGCGGGATCACGGGCGCGTTTTCCAGAGGCCGCGCGAAGCCTTTCCTCTGGCTAAGTTCTTACAGCGCCTTCAGCGCACAAACATGCGACCTCAGAACATCGAACATTTCGTTCCTAACGGATCTTGAATCCTCACCGTTACGAACCCTGCCGTTTCTTGTTCAGGTTCAAGTAAACGATCGCGGTCATGGCGCCGATGGCCCCGCCGGTCACGGCCGTGTAAGTACGGCCAAAG
>JBDSEC010000512.1:0-6850 GCA_039920205.1 Pyrinomonadaceae bacterium | reverse complement strand
AGCCCAATAACTGCAACGCAACCGGGTAGCCTGCGGGATTTGGCCCGATGTAGCGAAAAACGGGTGATTTCACCCGATAATCCAAGGGACAAGCGCCCGTCACCGTCGTCAGACCGACCCCGCGGCCCGCAAAGTACATAGTTTAGCAACCGTTCCCCCCAGCTTTTCCGGTGTTTAACTGTAGCTTTTCCGCGTAATTCACCCCTTCCAGTGTATCGTGGGCATGCGCGAACCAGGCCCGAAATCTCCGTCCTCCGCCCTTTGGGAGACATTCGGGGCTTCTCGCCTGCCCCGCTTTGGCCAGAATGTTCTCTTGGCACGACCGGAAGCCGTCGCTTCGACCGATTCCGTTTCTGACTTTAACCAAAACCCGGCTAAAGCCGAGGGATACCAACACTCATCTTGCGATTTCACTTGACAAAACTACGAACTTGGCCGAAAACTGCATGAATTCCGATTTTGTTGTGCCTGTGAACTAAATATAACAAGGCTTTGGATTCAATAGGTTTGCGAAACTTCGTTTGATTCGGTGCGGTGGGAAAAGCGTGAAGATCTTTCGTTTGCAAGGTGCGCGAGGATTTAGTTTGAGCCTCGAACTTAACGGGAACTTTTTCGATCTGACGGCCGCGTCCCCGGATCTGACCGATATTTCCGCCTGGCTTTCGCGGCCGGACCCGTTGGGCGCGATAGCGGCAGTATTTCCCGCCATTGCAAACTACCCGTTCTCAGGAGGGATCCAATGTCGTGCGCCGGTCGATGTGCAAGAGGTGTGGGCCTGCGGCGTGACCTACGAACGTTCCAAGGTCGCCCGGATGAAAGAAAGCGAGGGGGGCGGCGATCTTTACGATCTGGTCTATTCCGCGGCACGACCAGAGTTGTTCTTCAAATCCACTGCCCGCCGGGTCGTTGGTACCGGTCAGCCCGTTCGTATCCGCCGTGATTCAGCGTGGAATGTGCCCGAGCCCGAATTGGCGCTGGTGCTTTCGGCCGCCGGAAAGATCGTTGGCTACACGATCGGTAACGACATGTCGTCGCGTTCGATCGAGGGCGAGAATCCACTCTACCTTCCACAAGCGAAAGTTTACGACGGCAGTTGCGCTCTTGGTCCCGGAGTTTTACTCGCAAACGAAACCCAAATTTCGCGCGCGATCTTGATGAAGATATCGCGGCGGGAAATGGTCGTCTTTTCCAGTGAATCCTCGACGGCAAAGATCCGGCGTCCGCTTCAGGAATTGGCCAACTATCTCTTTCGCGAACTTACGTTTCCGGACGGCGTGGTTTTGCTGACCGGAACGGGCATCGTTCCGCCAGATAATTTCACGTTGGAATCGGGTGACACGATCGCTATCGCAATTGAGGGGATCGGCACCCTAGTGAACACCGTCGCATAGCCATGAAAATTACCGCACTAAAACCTTTCGTTATCGGGTCCGGTTGGCGCAACTTGATCCTGCTGCGCTTAGAGACCGACATCCCCGGCCTGTATGGCATCGGCGAAGCCACCGTGCAATGGGGTGATGAGGGGATGCTTGGTTATCTGGTGTCTTTGGAAAAGCGATATCTGCTCGGCCAGGACCCGCGCGACATCGAAGCGCTATGGGAGCGGATTTATCGAAACGAATATTGGCGGCGAGATTTCTTTGTCTGCTCGGCCTGGGGCGGCGTCGAGATGGCCTGTTGGGACATCTTGGGCAAATCGTTGGGCGTACCGGTTTGGCGGCTGTTGGGCGGAAAATGTCGCGACCGGATCCGCGCCTACGCGAATGGATGGTATCAGGTCGAACGCACGCCGGCCACCATTGCCGAACGCGCCCGCGCGGTGATCAAACTGGGATATACAGCGTTAAAGATCGATCCATTCGGTGCCGGCTCGTACGAAATGAGCGAGGCAGAAAAGCTTAACTCCGTGGCGATCGTCGAAGCCGTGCGAGAATCCATTGGACCAGACGCGGAACTTTTTATTGAAATGCACGGCCGCTTTGCCGTCCACACCGCCATAGACATGTGCCACCGCCTGGCTCCATTCCGGCCCGGTTGGTTCGAAGAACCCGTACCACCCGAAAACACACAGGCATTACTTGAAGTGCGTCGGGCGGTAGACCATCTGGGAATTCCCGTGGCCGCGGGCGAGCGATTGTTTACGCGCCATCTTTATCTTGACCTATTCCGCGAGCGCGCCGTAGATATCATTCAACCCGACGTTTGTCATGCCGGCGGGATCGCGGAAACGCGCAAGATCGCGGCGATGGCCGAAACCCACTATCTGCCGGTCGCGCCGCACAATGCCTGCTCGCCCGTCGGTACGATGGCGTCGCTACAGGTCGCCGCTTGCACTCCGAACTTTAAGATCCAAGAAACCTTTGACGATATGGTCGAGCCCTGGGTCCGCGACGCCATTATCGGCCGTCCCGAGGTGATCGATGGCCACTTCGCGATACCGGATAAGCCGGGACTAGGCGTGGACCTAGACGAAGCGATCATCGCCGCGCATCCACCGATGGAAGGGTTTATGGATTTCTGGAAAGACGGATGGGAAAAGCGGGATAGTTATTCAGCGAGCAAGTAGCCGGGCGGCGGATGACGCTCTGAGTTCTCCTCCTTGGCTAAGGAGTGGTGGTGCGCTTGCGCCTGGGGTGGTTCGTTCTGAAAATATTCTTCAGTCCGATCTGAGATTCTACAGAACTAAAAACCAGTGGCCGCCAGGAAGACGAACCAAAATTGGTTAACCATGGGAAAAACTGCACCCTATTCTATCCGGGTTGATGTCATTGAACGGCGTGCGGTGCGGCGGATCACGCGGCGACTGATGCCGTTCCTGACGGTGCTTTTTATCATCGCCTATATCGATCGCGTAAATGTCGGCTATACGGCGGTGGATCTGTCCAAGGACCTGGGCTTTGATCCCGCGGTATTTGGTTTTGGCGCGGGGATCTTCTTCATCGGCTATTTTCTGTTGGAGATACCGGGATCGATCATCGTTGAAAAATGGAGTGCGCGGAAGTGGTTGGCACGGATCATCATTTCCTGGGGGCTGTTGGCCACGCTGATGGGCTTCATTCAGAATTCCACCCACTTCTATGTTGCGCGGTTCTTGCTGGGAATGGCCGAGGCCGGTTTCTTCCCCGGCGTGATCGTTTACCTAAGCCACTGGTTTCGCAATCGTGATCGCGCCCAAGTGGTCGCGCTTTTCATGGCCGCGATACCGATCGCGAACATGATCGGCTCGCCGCTTTCCGGTTTGATCCTCCCGGTGCATTGGTTGGGTTTGCCCGGCTGGCGATGGGTCTTCATCTTAGAGGGGATCCCGGCCGTGATATTCGGGGTCATCACGATCTTTTACCTGACCGACAAACCAGCGGAGGCCAAGTGGCTGGCCGAAGACGAGCGCGCCTGGATCGTGGCCGAATTAAAGCGCGAAAATGAAGCAAAGAAACAGATCCGCAGCTTCAGCATTGGTGAAGCGATGCGGAACCGAAACATTATCCTCTTGGCACTTGCTTATTTCTGCGGCGTCACCGCGGTTTACGGATTTACCTTCTGGTTGCCGACCATTGTAAAGGGACTATCGAACTATTCCAGCTCGACGGCGTCGTACATTAGCGCGCTTCCATTCTGTGTGGGTCTGGCCGCGATGCTTATCGTCAGTTGGTCATCCGACCGTTCGGGCGAGCGGCGTTGGCATACCACGCTTTCATTCACGGTCGTTTGTGTCGGATTCTTCCTAAGCGCCGGGGCCTACGCCCAAGGGAACATGTTCCTGGCGATCGCTATGTTCTGCCTGGTCGGGGCCGGCCTTTACAGTGCCTTGCCGCCGTTCTGGTCGCTGCCCGCGGCCTTTTTGACCGAGGCCGCGGCGGCGGCCTGCATCGGCATGATCAACTCAGTGGGGAACCTGGGCGGATTCGCCGGTCCGTACATCGTGGGTTATCTGGTCCATCGAACCGGATCGTTCTATGCCGGTATCATCTACCTGTCGGCCTCGGCATTGGCCGCCGGGCTATTGGTGCTGGCGGTGCAACGGCCGACGCGCGCAACTTGAGTACGTACCTTGATCTAAACCACGGTTTACCGTCCAACACCCCTGCTATCTATTGACATCTATTGCCATTTTGATACTGTAGAACTCGATGAGGTAATTCTATGGCGACAGCAACGATAAACATTTCTATTCCGGATTCGATGAAGGCGGATGTCGAGGAGGTCATTGCGACCGAAGGCTACGGAAACACCAGCGAATTCTTTCGTGAATTGGTTCGCGAATACCTAAAACAGCGTCAGCAGCGAAAACTGGAAACGCTGTTGTTGGAAGGCCTGAAAAGCGGTGCGGCGACACCGCTAACGAAAGACGACTTTTCCGCGATCAAACGACGTGGACTTGAGCGACTCAAGACCAAAGTCAGGAAATGACTTTCCGGATACTAAAGAGGCCGCAGGCGGAACGGGACATTGAAGAATGTTTCGTTTATATCGGCGATGATAATGTTGAAATCGCGCTGTTGTTTATTTTAGCGGTTGAGCAAAGCCTTGATGAATTATCTCGTTTCCCGTCCTTGGGCAAGACCTGTGAGTTTCAGAATGAACAACTTCAGACCATGCGAGGGTGGCACGTTAAAGGCTATGAGGATTACCTGCTTTTTTATCTTGTCAACGCGGACTCTATCGAGCTAGTCCGTTTACTTCATAGTGCTCGAGACATTGATATGCTTTTTGACCGATAGGGTCCTACTCGAAACTCAAGTTTCGTGGTAAGGCACGTTCACTCTTGTTTCCAAATCGTCTTGATCGATCATCAAAGTGCGAGTTCACGCCCAGGCGCAGAGACGCAAAAGGCGCAAAGAAAGAAGCGCTGGGCTGCGATCGGATTGACTAATCCTGTGACACCTTTCCATTCACCATTCGCCATAACTGCAGCGGGTTCCCGTCCTTCAATTCATCTGGCAGCGCAGTTTGCGGAAAGCCCTGATAACAGACCAATCGCGTGAACCGATCGATAGCGCGCGTACCGACCGAGGTAGTGCGTGGATCCGACGTCGCCGGGTACGGACCGCCGTGGACCATCGCGGGACAAACCTCGACACCGGTGGGAAACGCGTTGAATACCAACCGCCCGGCCTTGGTCGCTAGGATATCGATCAGATCGGCGTAATCGCTTAGGTCCATATCCGTGCCGAAGATATTGGCGGTCAGTTGGCCCTCCAATGAACGGGCCAACTCGAGCAGTTCATCGCGCCGGTCGGCGTTTACTAGCACGGTCGTTGGGCCAAAGACCTCCTCGGTCAATTCTGGGGTTCGAAGCACAACCTCGGCGGTCGTTTGAAATGCCGCGGCATTTACCGCCAACCCGGCTATCTCGGCGCGACCGTGCCGACCGCTGACGATCTTGCCCCGCCCCGCCAGACCGCGTTCGTAATTCTCCTTGATCCCGGGTGTGAGCAATGGCCCGCCCGGTGACGATTCAACCAGCGCGAACACCCTCTCGGAAAACTCGTTCCGGTGCGCCGATGCCGCCATCATCACCAGCGCCGGTTTGGTGCAGAACTGGCCCACCCCCAGGGTGAAGGATATGTGCAGGCCGTTGGCGATCTCGTCGCCCCTTTCCGCCAACGCGCCCGGCAGTATGAAGGTCGGATTGATGCTGCTCATCTCGGCAAAGACCGGGATCGGTTCGGGCCGCGCAGCCGCCAGGTCCATCAACGCCCGCCCACCCGCCCGCGATCCGGTAAATCCCACGGCCCTAATGTCCGGGTGACGAACCAGCGCTTGGCCAAGCTCATAACCGTTCGAGAAAAGTAGGCTAAAGACGCCTTCCGGCAATCCGCACTTATTGACCGCGGCGGCGATCGCCCGGCCGGCCAATTCCGCCGTCCCGGGATGCGCGGGATGAGCCATGACCACGACGGGACAACCGGCCGCTAAGGCGGATGCCGTATCACCGCCGGCCACCGAGAAGGCGAGCGGGAAGTTGCTGGCGCAGAAGATCGCCGCCGGCCCCACCGCCCGTTTCAGTGAACGCACATCCGGTTTGGGCAGCGGCTTGCGATCCGGATCGGCGCGGTCAATGCGCGCGTCGACCCAACTGCCTTCTTCGACCACGCCGGCAAACTGGCGTAACTGGTCGCAGGTTCTTCCCAATTCGGACCGGATGCGCTTGAACGGCAGCCCGGATTCCAAGGTCGCACGTGCGATCAAGAGATCGCCCATACCCTCCATCTTTTCGGCGATCGCGCGCAAAAACCCGGCGCGCTTAACGCCTGGACAAGTGTCGAATTCGCGACGGGCCGCGGCTGCCAATTTGATCGCTTGCTCAAGCTCGGCAATTGTAGCCGAATGAAAAGACGGTTCTATCGGCTGGCCACTATGCGGATCCACCGCTCGCAAGGTGTCCTTCGTCGCCGCGCCGCGGTTGCCACCGATAATTGAAGTCCCAAGTAGTTCCAGGTCCATATTAGTGCGTTCCCAACTAAGTAGAATAAACTGAAGCATTTACCCGCTTGCGCTGGTTGATTTATGGTGGAGTTTAGTATATTTGTCTATATTGTTGTAGCGGCGAACTAATTCAACACCAGTTGGAATTGGCCATTGAGCACAGAGAGAAGGGATTTGGCCATTGATTCATTGGGTCATTGTACTGACGGCAGAAAGGTTTCAGTAAACCTTAAAACCGGTCGACCGAAACTGAACTTCCTTGGCGACAATGGATAAATCATTCAATGACCAAATTCTTGATTTCTCTCTGTGAAACAAACTTGCAAAATTTTGTCTGGTCGCGGACATTTTGGACTTGGTGGCCGGAACTTTTCTTTTCCGGCTCCCCCTCTCCCAAAAAAGGGGAGAGGGGGAGCAAGAAAAA
>JBDSEC010000511.1:0-3653 GCA_039920205.1 Pyrinomonadaceae bacterium | reverse complement strand
GCGATGCTTAGAATGATCCACTTGCGCTTGTAGACCACGCGCAAGTATTCGCGGATATAATTCTGCTCGGCGTCGCCGTAACTACCCGTGCCGTACGAGTTGGCGTACACATCCGGTTTCTTAGGATCCCCGGCTTGGCTAACCAACGGCGCCGGTTTACCGCCCGGGTGGTCCGGCAATGTCACCGGTAAAAGACGATTATCTTCGGACATATCTGAACAAAAACCTTCCCGCAAATCCCGCTTAAAACAGGGTCAGATGCAAGCACGTCAACGGATCAGGAGAGGGTCAAATTGGGCAAGTAAGTACAACCTCCGAACCGCGGCACATTCGCCCAAACAATACACCGTTCAGCGGGTTGATTCAAGAATTGGACGGGAATTTAAGGCAGACGTTTGATCGGGCTTCATACGAGCGCTCACACTGACACTACTTCCGCGCCGCACTAGCGGCGCGGATCAGTTGCCACCAGATTCAGCTGGTGGAAAAGCGTTCTATGCTCCGGCTTTGGCCGAACTCTTGTGAGGCAAATCTTTTTGGCTTTAGCCTAACTGATATCTAGCGGCGGCAAAAGTGTACGCACTATCTGCGTTCCAGCACGGAAACCAAAACCATTGTTGCACTGAGCGTTACCAATACCCTACTCGTAATACTTCGGCGCGATCAGCATGTCGGCGAAATACTTCCAGGTTGGAGTAGGCGATACTTCCTCACCCACAAACCGAGAGCAATTAGTCGAATCCTCTATCGAAGCAGCCATGCGCTCAAGATAGTTTGGCAAAGAACCATTCCGCCAATTTGAATTGTCCACGTTGAAATCGAGCTCCAAAGCTCGGATGAATTCAATGAGATCTTCGCGCGTGCGGATCTTGTCTAATCTGTCTTCGATGTCCATAGAAAACGAAGAACCCAGTAGCTTCTACCGCTCCCGGTTCTGACCACCTCTTCGAAAGCCACGCGAAGCGCGGGAAGGAGCCGGCTAAAGCCGGAACTCCAAACGCCCGGCTCGATCCATCGCTCCGGCTTTCCCCAACACCCGACAGCCGGCACCCGAAACCGCGCGCTTCGCGCTCCGGCTGCTCACTGCTTACTTTATAAGGTACGGATCTAGCAACTTCAACCAAGATCTTTCAGCGCGGTCGAATTCATGTTCGCAACCCTCGGCACGTTCCGCCGGCAGTTTGTCGGGGCCGATCAAGTTACTGTTCTTGTCCGCGTTGCTGCCGTAAACCAAACAGATCATGTCGTAGAAGCGGGTCTTGCTGAACGAATGTTCGTCCCAGAACTTCATGTCCTCATTGCCCTCGCTCTTCGAAGCGATCTCGAACTCCTTGGCGGCGTTCAAGGCGCTGTCTTGCCCCTCTTTGGTGCCGTCCAACATCAGGATCGTGGCTAATTGATCCACGGCGTCCTCTTCGCGGCCGGTGGCCGGAAGATCCCACACGTCGATCAAACAATGACCCATTTCGTGAAACAGGGTCTGCTGTAACGTATCTTGCACCATCTCATCGACTTTCGCTTGATTCTTGGTGATGGTCTTGAACTCTTCGTCGTACTGGTCGATCAGTTCGTTACAGAAAGTGATCTCGTTCGTTTCAGAGCTATAGAACGCGTTGGGTTCGCCGCAGGTATCGATATTCAAGTAGATGTCTTTGGGTAGTGCGATCACTGAATTAAGCGCCGTGGCGACCTCTTGCAGAGTGGCCTTGTCGTCGGCGGGCATCTCTTTCTTGGGTGTCTTGGCCTTGGTCTGCGGCGAAAAGCCTACGCGAAAATCACCTTTGTCCAGCGGGTTCTTTTTGGCCGGCCCGGCGGCCGGCTTGGCCGGACCCTGTTGCGCGGTAGTGTGACTGGTTCTTCCGATGAACTGCGCCGCGCCCAGGGCGGCGACCACGGCAACCATCAAAAGTGTCTTGGGGAATTTGAGCTTCATGGTTTGTTGCATCCTTTTGTCTTTGGATCATTGACCGGCCGCGGTGGAAGTACGCCGACGAGCCAGGTTAAGAGTTCAATTGCGGGTCGGCAATTGCGCGAGAGTATAGACGAATCGTCAGATCGAATACAACAATATCGTTCGCTATCGGCAATGCACGATCAGTTTTGTTTGTTTTTCCATGGGCCAAGTGATAGAAATATGGCCGATGTCTTTGTTAACGCGCATTTGATGAAGATCCTTGTTTGTGCGATCGAGTTGCCGTCGACCCACCGATTCGCTTGAGCGAAACCACTAAAGGAAACGTTTAGCTTGCCCGGAGGAGAACCAAATGTTCCAAACCAACGAAAAAGGATCCAAAACACCAAATGATCGAATACGCGCTAGTGCTAGGATCTTGGCATTTACGCTCTTCGCCTTCTGCTTCGCCACCTTGGCAATTTCGTTTCCTTTCGGAGCGGCGATATCAACCTATGCCGGATCCGGGGTGCAGAAGCGGGATCAAGAGCAACCGTTGGATCAGTCCGCGGCGGCGACCTTGGTCAACGAGCTGAAAGGCACGCTCGAAAGGTTTATCGATGACAAGGAAACGGTCTCGTCGATCGGTGATAAATGGGACGCCCGCGATCTGTCTGGCAAGACCCGGTCGCAAATACTGTCGCTACTGTTTGAAGACGTGAAGTCGCTGGTCGCGGATAACAATACGAGGGGAAGTATTTGGTCTGATTGGCAGAGCCGTACGCCGGAACCGGTGGCGCCAAAGTCGACGGCCGCAACTCCGAACCTGACTAGGGTACCGGGTGGCCGGAATAACACCACCCCCATAATGGTATCAACGACGCCGACGACAGACCCGCCGACTCCGGTAACGACCCCGACGCCCGTTCCTCCGGTTAATCCTAAATCACCGGCCGAGCGACGCGCCGACGAACTGATCGCGTTGAATATCCAGGCGCGGGGCGGTTATCAGAAGATCAAATCGGTTAACACGCTTCGCTTGACGGGTCAGATCGCAATGGGCCAAGGGATGCAGATCCCGGCGACGCAAGAGTATGCGCGTCCTGGAAAGGTTCGGTCCGAGTTGATCATTCAGGGAACGACCAACGTCGAGGCCTACGATGGAAATCAGGGTTGGAAGGTAATGCCCATGCTGGGCAATCCAAAATCTCAAGCAGTCACTGGTTCCGAACTTGAGGCGCTGCAAGCGAAAGCAGATTTTGACGGAATGCTGGTGGACCACGACGCGAAGGGGTTTCGTGCCGAGTTCGTTGCCAACGTGAATCTAGAAGGCTTACCGGCCTACAAACTGAAATTTACCAGCAACAAGAACGTAATTACCTTTGTTTGGATCGACACCGAACAAAACCTCGTAAGTCAAAGTTCGACCACTTCTAACCTTAACGGCCAATCGGTCGAGGTTCTGACCATCTTCGGCGATTACCGAATGGTCAGCGGAGTGCTGTTCGCGCATTCCATCATCGCTAGACTGGCGGCAAACCCAGGCAACGGCCAAGTATTTACCGTCACATTGACCGAGGTAAATCCGGCGATCGATGCGGCTCGTTTTCAAAGGCCGTGAGGGGTAGGCGGTCAGGGGCCCGGCGAATGACATCGCGCGGGCGTTGCGGGTGCCTTGGCCCAAATTTGTCCACGGGAAAAGACAAGCTACGAAGTGTTCAACCTGGCGCCGGGAGCGCGGACATCCTTGTCCGCAAGCTTG
>JBDSEC010000510.1:0-7433 GCA_039920205.1 Pyrinomonadaceae bacterium | reverse complement strand
ATATATTCCGAAGCGCGACCAATTCCGTCATCGGCGTCAGCTTTGGCACCAACGGCGACCGTCCCGTCGCTGACGATTACGACGGTGACGGCAAGGCCGACATCGCAGTTTACCGCAATGGAGACTGGTACTACTTGCAAAGTTCGGACGGCGCATTTCGAGCGGCGGGGTTTGGTATGGCCGGAGATATTCCGGTACCGGGCGATTATGACCGGGACGGCAAGTTTGACTACGCCGTATTCCGGCCCAGTACGGCGACCTGGTACATGTACCAAAGCACTACCGGATCGTTCACCGCCCGCCAGTGGGGCAATTCGACAGACATCCCGGTGCCGTCATCTGACGTTCCGTAGGCAACGGTTCGAGAGTTAGCAAATAAAGAAAACGGCTGGGATTTGGAGGCAGGTCCCGGCCGCTTTTACTTGTCGAATGTTTCCAATTTGCTAGCTGCCCGCCCGTTACGATCCACGAACTTGGTATTGAAAAACGAATGCCGCCGCTAGGATCGCACGCGGCTCGCCTGCGGGGTGCAGAGCCAAGAAGATGACGGAAGATGTTCAACCTGGGTTGTGTGGCTACGGTTGAGTCAACTGGTCCGAACCCGCTATCGGTTGCCGGTGGGTGCTATCCTTTGGCAATGGGCAAGAATTGCGACCTAACGGCTAACAGCTAATGGCGAACAGCTTCTACCCTCTAGCACCTGACATCTAACCTCTATTCCGCGCGCTTCATCACATTTACCTTTGACCGGGGACGAAATGCGGGCTATAAAACTCGATTACTCTTCTATTTTGCTTCGGAGGAAAATCCAACATGCTCGGACGAGTTTGCTTGCGGACTACCCTGGCCGTACTTTGCCTGATCGTGCCGGTGGTGGCTTCGGCCCAAACCAAGTTATTGCGGTTCCCGGATATCTACGGCGACCGCGTCGTTTTCACTTACGGTGGCGATCTTTGGACCGCCGGATCCGGTGGTGGAACGGCCACGCGTCTGACGGCGCACCCGGGCCTGGAGGTGTTCGGCAAATTTTCGCCCGACGGAAAGTGGATCGCTTTTACCGGTCAATACGATGGTGACGAGCAAGTCTACGTCGTTTCCTCGACCGGCGGGGTTCCAAAGCAGTTGACGTTCTATCCCGCGAAAGGTCCATTGACCCCCCGCTGGGGTTGGGACAACCAAGTAATGGGTTGGGGCCGCGATGGCCAATCGATCATCTTTCGCTCGCAACGCGATTCGTGGGCGTTGCCGATCGCGAAACTCTACAAAGTATCTGTCAATGGTGGGCCCGCCGAGGCCTTGCCCATGCCCGAAGCAGGTTCTGGCGACATGTCGCCGGACAGCGCCAAGATGGTATACAGCCCTCGTTCGCGCGACTTTCGTTCTGAGAAGCGCTATGGCGGCGGTCAGGCGAACACGCTCTACATCTTCGACCTCAAATCCTACGACGCCAAAAAGATCTCGGACGGCCCACGCCCTTGGCGTGACGCCATGTGGATCGGCAACACCATCTATTTCAACTCGGACCGGGATGGCCATTTCAATATCTATGCCTACGACACCGGCAGCGGAAAGAACACCGCCGTCACTACCAGCAAGCAGTGGGATGTGCGTTGGCCCAGTTCCGACAACGAAGGTCAGATCGTTTACGAGTTAAACGGTGAATTGCAGGTATTGGACACGCGTTCAAAGCAGAGCAACGCGATCTCGATCACCGTGCCGGACGACGGTATTTACAAGCGTCCGCGCACGGCGAACGTAGCGGGCTTTCTGGAAGATTTCGGACTTAGTCCCAAGGGCGAACGCGCTTTGTTCTGCGCGCGCGGTGACATCTTCACTGTGCCCATCGAAAAAGGACCAACTCGCAATCTGACGCATTCGTCGGGCGCCCACGATAAGTGGCCGCGCTGGTCGCCGGACGGGAGCCGCATCGCTTATATCTCGGATCAGACCGGTGAAGAAGAGGTTTGGATCATTGCGCAGGATGGTGCCACCCCGGCACAGCAACTTACGACCGGCGGCAAAGCGATGCGCTACGCCCCGGAGTGGTCGCCCGATGGCAAGAAGATCGCCTTCAGCGACAAGGATGGCCGAGTTTACGTCGTCACCGTGGCGGACAAAAACCAAGTCCAAATTGCGGACGACGCCTACGGAACGGTGCGCGATTATGTGTGGTCGCCGAAGGGCAACTATTTGGCCTTTAGTTTAGGCAATGCGAACAATTTTAACTCGATAAATGTTTGGAGTGCCGCGGACAATAAGGTGACGCGCGTGACGGATCCGAATTTCAACTCGCAGAATCCCGCTTGGGATCCTTCGGGCAATTACCTGTATTTCCTTTCGGATCATGACTTTGCGCCGCAGGTGTCGTCGATCGAATACAACTATGCGCTGAATCGCCAAACCAGCATTTACGCATTGGCATTGCGCAAAGATGTGAAGCATCCGTTCCCGCCCGAGAGTGACGAGGTCACGGTCGCCAAGGACGAAGAACCGAAACTGAAGCCGGAAGGCGAGCTGACGTCGACCCCGGCCACAACCCCGGCGGCGACGCCGACCCCGTCGGGAACGCCGTCCGTGGCTCCGGCAGCCACAACAGCGACCAAACCCGTGCTCAAGCCGGAAATAATCGATTTTGAAGGTATCGTTTCGCGGGCCGCGCGGGTACCGTTACCGGCGGACAACTATGGTGGGTTGTCGGCTAAGACCGGCCACCTGCTTTACATCGTTGGACCGCCATTCATTTTGGGTCGCGCGCCGGAACGGCCACCTTCAATTCGCATCTTCTCGGCCAAGGATCGCAAGGAAACCATGCTGGTCGAAGGTTCGGGTAATTATGCCATGTCTGACGACGGTTCCAAGATCCTCGTGGGACAGGCCGGCGGGTTTGCCTTATTCGACGCGACACCGCAGGGAGACAAATCGCGCAAACCGGTGTCGACCAGCGGATTGATGGCCGACATCGTGCCTTCCGAAGAGTGGAATCAGATCTTCAATGAAGTTTGGCGGCGGTATCGTGATTGGTTCTATGTTACGAACATGCATGGCTTTGATTGGGAGAAATTGCGCGAGCAGTATCGTCCCTGGTTGAAGTACGTCGCGCATCGTTCCGACCTGAACTATGTGATCAGCGAGATGATCTCGGAATTGACCATCCAACACGCCTATATTGAAGGCGGTGATTTCCAGCTGCCGGCGCGGCCGCGATCGGGACTGCCGGGTGCGCGTTTCGAAGTCGATAAGGCTTCGGGCCGTTATCGCGTCAGCAAGATCTTTGGCGGACAGAACGAAGAGGAACTTTATCGCTCGCCGTTGACCGAAGTGGGCGTGAATATCAAGGTCGGCGATTACATCTTGGCCGTCAATGGTGAAGACCTAAAGGGCGACCGTGATATTTATCAATTGTTGCGCAACCGGCCGGATAATCCGGTGCAGTTGCTGGTCAACAGCACACCCGAGGCTTCGGGCGCGCGTACGGTCTCGTATCGCCCGGTGGCGGATGAAAGCCAGTTGATCTACGGCGATTGGATCGAGGCTAACCGGCGTAAAGTGCTGGAGCTCTCCAATGGCCGCATAGGCTATCTGCATGTGCCCGATATGGGTCCGGCCGGTATCCGTGAATTCATCAAGTGGTTCTATCCGCAACTGGATAAGGAAGGCTTGATCGTCGACGTTCGCGTTAACGGAGGCGGAAATGTCTCGCGCATGATCATCGAGCGTTTGCGGCGCAAACTGCTGGGCGTTAACTACGCGCGTAACAGCGATTCGGGTGCGACCTATCCGGATGGTGTATTTATTGGCCCGATGGCGACGATCTTGAACGAGAATTCGTCGTCGGACGGCGATATTTTCCCCTACATGTTCCGCGAAGCGGGCCTTGGGCCATTGATCGGTAAGCGGTCCTGGGGCGGCGTGGTCGGAATCAGCGGTCAGGGTACCCTGATCGATGGCGGCACTGTATTCGTACCGCTCTCGGCATTGGCTAGTTCCAAAGGCGAATGGATCATTGAAGGCTACGGCGTTGATCCTGATATCGAGGTCGATAACGAACCGCGTGAGATCATGCAGGGTCACGATCAGCAGTTGGAACGTGCTGTCCAAGAAGTAATGAAGAAGCTGAATACGCCGGTGAAGTTACCGCCGCGGCCCGCCGCGCCGGTGAAAACACCGAAATAGGGCCGAGCGGCGTAAGAAATTTAGCCACAGAACACACAGAGACCACAGAGAGAAACAGAGCAAAATCCATGCTTTTCTCTGTGGTCTCTGTGCGCTCTGTGGCTAAATCTGTTTTTGACCGAATTCAATTTCCCGGTCCCAAGTGCTACAATTCCCGTTCGACAAAATTGCCTAATTTACACCGGAGGACGACCCTAAATGGCCACCGAAATGCAGCGCGACACTGCTTCGTTGCAGTTCCTTGAAGAAACGCTGGGCGCGGATGCGCAAACGCTGCTTGAACACACAACGACAACCATCCCGAAAGAGACACTGAATCTCCCGGGGCCGGATTTCATCGATCGTGTGTGGAGCGCTTCGGACCGTACTCCGCGAGTGCTGCGTTCGATGCAGACGTTGTTCGACAATGGCCGTTTGGCGAAGACCGGCTATCTTTCGATCTTGCCCGTGGACCAGGGCATCGAGCATTCCGCAGGTGCGTCGTTTGCACCGAATCCCATGTATTTCGATCCGGAAAATATTGTGAAGTTGGCGATGGAGGGTGGCTGTAACGCGGTGGCATCAACTTTTGGTGTGTTGGGCGTGGTCGCGCGGCGCTATGCTCACAAGATCCCGTTCATCGTGAAGATCAACCATAACGAACTGCTGACCTATCCCAACCGGTTCGATCAAGTGATGTTCGGCACCATTGACCAAGCACACAATATGGGCGCGGTGGCGGTGGGCGCCACGATCTATTTTGGTTCCGACGAGAGCACACGGCAGATCGTCGAAGTTAGTAAAGCGTTCGCCTACGCTCACGAATTGGGGATGGCGACGGTCCTTTGGTGTTATCTTCGCAATCCGAAGTTCAAGGGCAAAGATGGCGATATGCACACCGCCGCGGATCTGACCGGACAGGCGAACCATTTGGGAGTTACGATCCAAGCCGACATCATCAAGCAAAAGCTGCCCGAGCGAAACGGCGGCTACAACATGTTGAACATCGAGAGTTCGTACGGTAAGACGAACCCCAAGATCTATACGGAACTGACCACGGATAATCCGATCGACCTAGTTCGGTACCAGGTGGCGAATTGCTTTATGGGTCGTTGCGGATTGATCAATTCGGGCGGCGAATCAAAAGGTGCTTCCGATCTGGCCGAAGCCGTTCGGACCGCTGTGATCAACAAACGTGGCGGCGGCACCGGACTTATCTCGGGCCGCAAGGCATTCCAACGGCCGATGAGTGAGGGCGCGGCGCTGCTTAACGCCATTCAGGACGTCTATCTAAATCCTGCGGTTACGGTGGCGTAACCTAATTGAGTTTTTTCTCGCTAGTCATTTTACGGGCGGGACCGATCGAAACCGGTGATCTTTTGATGCCCGCTTGCTTCGGACCGCCCGTTCTCTGACTCTGTTGAACGATATATTGGTGGCAGCAAAACCAGCCGAAATCACCGATGCCGAACTGATCCACGCTATTCAGCGGGGCGATGAAGGTGCGCTCGGGGCCCTCTACGATCGGTACGGAGCAATCCTATTCGGACTCGTCGTCCGTATTGTTAATAGCCGGCCGGAAGCCGAGGACGTCCTGCAACAAGTATTCATGCAGGTGTGGAATCGCGCGGCCGATTTTGATGAAACGCGCGGTAAGGCTTTTAGCTGGTTAGTTACGCTGGCCCGCAGCCGCTCGATCGACCGCATAAGGTCTTTGGGAGTGCGCGCCCGGGCGGTGGAAACCGCCAACCAAGCGGAAGCCAAGGTGGCATTTCCTACCGGCGAGGCCGCGGTCCTTCAGGCCGAACGGCGCGAGATGATCCGCGGAGTGTTGGCCGAATTGCCCGAGGACCAACGCGAGGTTTTACTCTTGGCTTATTTCGAAGGGTTGACCCAGGTCGAGATCGCCGAGCGGTTGAAGACACCCTTGGGCACGATCAAAACGCGTATGCGTACCGGTTTGACCAAATTGCGCGAGGCCTTGAAAGGCCGCAATAGCGAATTGTTGTGACGTCCTAATAAGTAAGTAGTTTGTTACGAAGATGGATTTGACGCGCGAAAATCACGAAGAGATGTTGGCGGCCCGGGCATTGGGCGCCCTGACCGACGCGGAAGCTAGCCAGTTGGAAACAGCAATGGCGAGCGATGCGGGGCTTCGTGCGCTGGCGTTGGAAATGGATGAAGCGGCGGCGATGTTGGCCTACGCCGCGGAACCGATCCCGCCCCCCGCCGCCATCCGCGAACGCATTTTGTCGTCAACCCGAATTCGTACCGCGGTGCCCCGCCGCGTCGAATTGGCGTCGGATGGAACTCCCGAAAATGTCGTGGCATTTCCCGTTCGCGAAGCTAACCGGCCGTCAGCCTGGCGGAATCGAATTGCCGCGATCGCCGCCGTGCTAGTGATCGGTTTTGCCGTGATCACTTTTATTCAGTTGCGACGTGCCACCGATGCTGCCGCCGATCTGTTGAAGAGTAATCAACGGGTACAAGAATTAGAACGTGAAGTTACGCATCAACGCGAACTGCGCGATCTGTTGGCCAGCCCGGATTCAAGCCTAGTCGCGATGAATGGAACGGAAGTGACACCCGCCGCCAACGCCAAGATCGTTTACGACCGGAAAACCGGTCAAGCGCTGTTGGTCACGGATAAGTTGCCGGTGGCGCCCGCGGGCAAAGCCTATCAGTTGTGGTTCATCGTTGATGGCAAACCGATCCCGAGTCAGGTATTCAAACCCGGCGCGGACGGACGTGGTGAATTGCGAACGCAGGTACCGCCGGAAGGGCGGAGCAATGCGATCTTTGCTGTCACGTTGGAAAAGGAAGCCGGCGTCCTCGCCCCGGAAGGCAAGATCTACCTCAAGAGCTAAGCTCCCTTACCCCGAACTCCATCTTTAGTGCGTTAGCGTATGCCGGGACCGCGGGCGGCCCGCCCGCTGGTTGGGGGAGCTTGACTGTTACCTGAAAGCCTCCAACCCGTATTGAATGCTCTTGGCTAGGTAGACTCTTCCCCCACCAGCGGGCGGGCCGCCCGCGGTCCCAGCGGTCACCCGCTTCCAAAAATCCGATCAGGCTTCATTCTGCGTAATCCTCAGTGAAAGCAATCGACAAATTTAGGAGACCGCGAATGAAATCACTTTTAAGACTGTTTGGCAGCCCGCTGCCGTTGATCGCCGCGTTGGCTTTCTTGGCCTTTACCGCTACGCCAACTGATGCCCAAACGAAGACCCTTTATCAGCGCTTAGGTGGTTATGACGCGATCGCCGCCGTTTCGGATGACTTCA
>JBDSEC010000509.1:0-3574 GCA_039920205.1 Pyrinomonadaceae bacterium | reverse complement strand
GTCAATTTGCCGCAGTTACCGATGGTTGGCGATGAGATCAAACTGCGAGTTACTTACGAGGGCGAAACGCTGATCGAGACGCGTGCGGAAGTTTTGCGCATTCAACGCGATCTGGTTATGCCGTTGGCCGCGCTTTCGATCGTCGACAATGAAGAGAAGTGGGAAGCCGCGGTTTTTGGCGCGGCGCAAGAGATCGCGGCCCGTCAATCGGCCATCGACGAGGACGACTTGATCCACTAATTTAATACTGAATTTACGTCTTGTTGACGTTACGGCGGGTGGATAATTCCACTCGCCGTTTTCTTTTGGGATCGGCGGCATCGGCTCACCTTATCCCTTCGCCTTTTGGTTAACGTAAACCAAATAGCCGGCGACGGTAAAGAGCACGAAATAACTCAAAGCAAATGTCTGCAAACTCGCGGGCGGCGCGGAATGGACGATCTGTCGCGAGCTTTGGAAATGATCCAGACTCGTATAGGCGTAGGGAAAGATATAGCTAAATTTCCAACTGAGAAACCCGATCCCTAAGATCCAGGCGAAGAAGCCAACGCCGACCGGAACCAAGAAGTTCTTGAACCGCAAACTGATCGCGTACTGGAACGCGATCATCGGCAAGCAGTCGATGAAAAACTTCACATCTTCACGCAGAAAGAACCGGAGCGGAAATGGTTCCACCGGGTAGTTGACCGACGTATAGATAACCGCCGGAACGACGCCGATCAGATAGATGGCCAGATTGAACAGCACCAACAGTTGAATCAGCATGACCACGACGACCACCAGTTTGGCGGCAAAGATCGTTACGAATTTCTGTGGGGTCGTGTGCAATTGTTTCCAGGCGTTGTTCTTGAATTCTAATTGGGCCACAAGCGCTGTGACCAGAATGACGACCATCGGCAAAAAGAAAGTGGCCATCGCTTCCCATGACTGGGTCCAAAGTTTTTCCCAAAAGTCGGCGGCGGCATATAGTTCGGGCAATTTACCTGGATGGGTAACGCGGATCAATAGCAGGATCGCCGGCACGAACACCGCCGCGCCCCAGATCAACCACGAAGCCAGGCTCCCGCGCTTTTTCAGCCACTCGCACTGCAGGCTATGAATAAATGAACGCATGCGAATTAATGAGAGATCATCTCGAAAAAGATCGTTTCCAGATCGCTCTTCACCGTCCGGATCTGGAATACTTCGATGTCGCTTTCTACTAAACGGCGATTTAGGGCGGCGATCTCGGTTGGCGATAGAAGCGGCAAGGAAAGACCCGTTGCCGACGGCGTAACTTTCAATCCGCGGTCCGCTAAGAGCTTGCTTGCGCGCAGGTCGTCACCGGTTTCCAAAGAAACGTAGGACGACCGCTGTTGCTTTTCGACCAATTCCGCCAGCGGTCCCTGGAACACTAGCACTCCGCGATCAATGATGCCGATGTGGGTGACCAAGCGTTCGACCTCGGACAACAGATGGCTGGATATTACGATCGTGGTGCCGCGCGTTTGATTTAGCGTCGCCAATAATTCCCGCAATTCGAGCATCCCATTCGGGTCCAAACCGTTACTCGGTTCGTCCAAGATCAGTAGCTCCGGGTCATGCAGTAACGCCATCGCGATGCTCAACCGCTGTTTCATTCCCAACGAAAACTTCCCCGCCTTTTTGCGGCCCGTATGCGGTAGACCGACGAGTTCCAATACTTCGTTAATCCGCGCGGGCGGGCATTGATAGATCTTTTGCAGCAGATTCAGATTTTCGTGGGCGGTCAAATGATCGTAAAGCGATGGAGATTCGATCAGTGAACCGACCCGGCGCAGGATCGCGACCCGATGTTGGTCTAGTGACCTACCGAGAATGGTGATCGAGCCCTGCTGTCGGCGCAATAGCCCGAGGACGAGCTTCAGCATGGTAGTCTTCCCGGCTCCATTCGGACCCAAGAATCCATAAATGCTGGATTCCGGCACCTGCAGGTTGACCCGATCCAATGCCATCTCATCACGGGCGAACTTGTGCGTTAGCTCGATGGTTTCAATGCAATTCATGTCAGCTTCAAATTTAGCGTTCGAGCTTTGGCGATGCTTTTTATTTTGCTTCGGACACTGTTCAAACGTTGGCGAGTGGTTTCTATTAACAGGGAGCACTAGCACCAGCGGCCGAGTGAACCTCCGACCGGCGGTGGGTGCGATCTAACTCGTAAGGCGACGTTGACGGCCTGACTCAACCAACCCGTGAAGTGGTGACCGCATACGCGGGTTAAAGCACAGGACAGACTGACTCTATTATGCGTCCGGCGCTAGGGTACATTTCTACCTAGCAATCTAATTGAATTCGCCTGCAAGATTGGCGCACACCGGATCAATTCACTGCCTTGTGCAAAGGTAACGTTACGTTCGTTCGACCGCCGAAATAGGTATATTCGCCTGGGCCGGGGAAACCGCGGTAGCGTCTCCGGTCGTCGATAACGCCGCCGCGGCAAATACGACCACGGTGATCCATAACAGATCCGCGACCATCAGGTGAGTCAACTGTAATCCCACCGGCGCCAGCAAGCCAAAATTTAACAGCCCGACGAAGAACTGGGTCGCGACCAAACAAACCACCACCATAGACATGCGCGAAGTTGCCCGCCGCGGCCGCAGATGAGCCACCGTGATCGCCTGCGCCACGACAAAGCAGCCCACGATGCCAGCCACGATGGGATGAATAATACGCAGGCGAACGAACAGATGGGCACCGGCCGACCAGTCTTGCGTCAGGCCTTCGGCCAACGAACCCGCCGGGAATAACGTGTCGCCGAGGGCGGTTATCGCGCCGCTGGCGCCGACGATGACCAGGCCGCCCAGCGCGATCAAGATCAGCGTACGGACTACGCCCTGCCCGCGAAGCCGCGGCGGCTCGCCACCCGAGATCAACCAGGCTGAGAGCGTAAGGCTGCCCAATAGTAGGAACGTATTTACTAAATGGAGGCTGATGGCGACCGCCCGCATGGTCGAAGCGTTGTGCGCCACCAGATCTAGCAGTACCAGCCCCGCCCCGAATAAGGCCTCGGTAACAATGAAGAATAGAGACCACACCGCCGCCCGGCGCACGGGGTTCTTCTTGGGATATAACCAAAATGCCAGAACGACCAGCAGCACGACCATCATCAGGTCCACGCCGCTCATGACCCGATGGGTGTATTCGATCATGGTCTTGGCCGCGTTCGATACGGGAATGACCTCGCCGTTACAAAGCGGCCAATGGCTGCCGCATCCGGCGCCGGACCCAGACGCGCGCACATACGCGCCCCAGCCGATCACCAGCAAATTCACGCCGATCAATGACCAGGCAAATAGGGCAAATTTCTTTGACTTCATAAGGGGAAACTCAGCGGCCGAAATATTATTTATTGATTATAGTCGGTTTGCGCAAAATATGAGACTTGCCCTGGCTTGGTAGTACTGCGTTAGATGCAATTAAAAGTGCGAGTTGGAAATTGAGACAGGAAGCGAGGGTATGCGAGGGCACGGTGGGCAACGGGTTCCATTTCATCGCGTCGAAGACGCCTAAAGAAAATAGCCAGATGTGAAACGTCTGGTTGGGTGGATATTGC
>JBDSEC010000508.1:0-3692 GCA_039920205.1 Pyrinomonadaceae bacterium | reverse complement strand
CGGAGCGATACGAACAGGACTTCGCGGCCGCGGCCGCAAAGTCCGCCAACAAAACCATTGACACCAACCCTATGGAACGACTAAAAGCTAAGCAACTACTGTGTTCCACTTTTTAGGACCACCTCAGACCCCTCCTAAGCATAGGAGGGGAGTTTGGCCGGTCGTTAATCATTCAACCGCATCGAACCCACCATGCTTTGATACGTCCGACCGTAGGCATAACCATCCGACTGCGGCGCGACCGCGATGAAATAGATCAACTGACCGTTGTTTAGCATTGTGGTATAAACCGTTACGGTTTCCGTCCGATTGGTGATCGGCGACCGCCCGGCTAGCGTCGTCGCCAGGGCCGCGCGCCCGTCAATATACGTACGTTGGGAGTTCGTCTGACGCCGCAGATATGCATTGCTCTGCTGGTTCAAAAGATCCTGCAAATATTCGTTAGTCGCACCCTGCAACTGACGATTCTGTGGCTGGGCGATCCCCAAGATCGCGCCGTGCGTGATCCCGTCATTGCCGTAGGCCCCTTCGGGCGAGAACGTGACCGAACTCTCTTCCTGAAACTGCCGCCAGTTATCCGGTACATTCATCGTCACCAAATTTCCCACATTGATCGAACGGAATCGTGCTGACGGTGCCGGCACACGCGTGGAATAACCGCCGCCGCTGCCGCCGTAAGTTCCGCCGTCACTATTGTTGTTTCCCTGACCGTTCTGATTCGCCTGGGCGATCTCGGCGTACGAACGCGCGCGCGGCATTTCGCGCAATCGCGCCTGCGTGCGCGAAAACTCGGGCGTCACTTTGATCGGATTACGCGAAACCCGCAACAACCGCGATTCCTGTTGAATGTAATTGTAGCGGTTACCTGGATTCGGATGGTCGCTCATGAACTGCGGGCCGCTCCCGCCGCCCTGGGCTTCGATCGTGCGGAACATGTTCGCCAGATCCATCGGGTCGTATCCGGCATCGGCCATGATGCGCGCGCCCAGCAGATCAGCTTCTTTTTCATATTCGCGGCTAAATTTTAAGAAGTAGAGCCCCACGCCACTCTGCACCGCTTGACCTACTTGTGGTCCCACCAAGATCGAACCCGCGATCGCGCCGATACCGGCCAGGATGGAATACTTTTGCGCCTTGGTCGCCTGGGCCGTCCCATGCCGCAAGGCCACGTGGGCCAATTCGTGGGCCATCACACCCGCCATCTCGCCCTCGTTCTTGGCGGCTTCGATCATCCCGCGGTTGACGTAGGTCGGGCCGCCAGGCAACGCAAACGCATTGATGTCGCGGGCATTGATCACCTTGAAAGAATAGCGGAATTCCGGATGTTGGAATTCACTGGGGATCGCGTCGACTAGTCGCTGGCCGACATCTTCAACAAAGTTCGTCGTGGAACTATCACGCAGCAGGGGAAACTGTTTTTCGGCTTCGACGGCGGCCTGTTGACCGACCTTCACATCGTCCGCCGGTTTGTACTTATTGCTGTGTAAACTGATGTTGGTCGGGGTCTGAGCCACCGCGGCGAGCGGCGTGGCGAACATCGCCACACCCAGCGCCAAGGCAATCAATATATTCTGGGGTCGAGAACTACGTCGTAACATTTTCCTGCTCCTCCTGCATCACGTGCGATGCGCATCGTGCGCTCGCAACCACCAACGTCAATACGTTGAATTGTTAAGTTCGCTTTACGAAATGGAAGCGAAAGATCCAATAAGCCTAGCGGCCAAAGTCATCTTAAATGCCCAACGCTGAATCAGCTGGGTCAGGTATAAGATGGCCTGGCCCAATTGGGCCGTTGGCTAGAAAAATTGTCCATCGGGGGATGCAATGTGCCCAATTTTGGCACGATTCGAGGGGAATGGCGAATTATCGGGCAACCCGGGGAATGGTTGCCTACAGACTTCAGCCTTTCTTCTTCGGAGCGATCTTTTCGTTCAACCACGAAGAGAGATCATCTAAAGGTGCCAGGTGATGCGGCTCGCCCTTCCAAACGCGGATCATCGAAACAATGAAGAGGATCGTCGCCGTGATCGAGACCGCGATTCCACCAATACGGGCGCCGGAAAAACTGCTGAGCGCGCCCAACACAGCGCCGATCGCCAATGCCACGATATGCAGCGCCAATCCTTGCGACGCATGGAATCGCGCGCGGGTTTCGTCGCGCGGGATCAAGAATAGTTCGATCAATCCCGCGATGGCACCAATATAGAAGGGGATGTAGGGCAGGATCAGCGTCAGGTTCTCGGCCAAATTCAGACCGGGCACAATGCGTGACGTCGGAGGTTGTATGTTTTTCTGGCCCACCGGAACCGGTGCCGGCGCGGCGGGCTGTTCATAGACGGATTGATAGGCGGTGTAGCCCTTCTGCTCGAACCGGCGTGTTTCGTAATCATCACCCGCGTACGGACGTCCCTCGGTTGGGCCAGACGCAGGGTAGGATGTTTGGGGCGCGGCACCCAGGGGCGGGGTCCACTCCTGCGTTGCTCGGCCCTCGACTTCCGGATCTAACGGGTCGGTATCATATTTGCTTTTCTTCGCCATGCTTTTCTAACTATACGCTGAACCGGACACCTAGGTTCGATTGTCGGCGGTTGATTCTATCGTGTACTCGACTGGTTCCCAACGCCCTTCGTCAGCAAAGATGCGAAATGCGCCCAAACGCGGCTCAGGCCCGGTTAAGCCAACGATAAAGTAGATCGCTTGAGGATAGTAGGCTAGGCGGATATCGGTTTCTGACGGAAACGGATCGGCCTGTCGCGGATGCGAATGATAGATCGCCAGCAACGATTCCCCGCGCTCACGCATTTGGCGTTGAGCGGCGAATAGGTCTTCGGGCGCGGCTTCGTAGGCCGTCTGAGTATTCAAAGCCGCGTTGAATAGTGGATAGACACTTCTCGCCCGGCCACTAACGCCACCCATCAACCCGCAGCATTCATTTGGGCTCGCCGCTCGAGCCGCCTCGATCATCGCTTCCAGTTGTTGAAAATATAGTCTTAACACCACTTCAAGGATTCTATGGTCTATCAGCGACGGCAATCTACCTGATCGCAGTTTCGATGAATCCAAAGACCAATGCTGATTTGGGGTTGTTTCGTTCGGCTTCCAAGTCTTCAATCGAGATCCGGCAAAGACTTTCGTCTAACTTCTATCTCGGCCCGAAAGAGTAGAACACTCGCGATCGTGCAGCCGACCGCGATCATCAACAAGCCCAAACTGGCATAATCATAAGCCGTCCAGGCGATAGGAACGTCTTCGACAGGCAGGTAATTGGTTGTTGACGTATCAGGCTGTCCGATGACAAAAACCATCAAAGACCCTGCGTAACAAAGAACTGCTACTAACAGGGTCTTAATGATCGCACTCAAATTCATGGCGCTACGCTTCGGCTTCTTGGGCCTGCGCCTTTGGTTGCGCCGAGGCCGATTCCTTGATCAAACCGCGGCCAATGACGAGACGTTGGATCTGATTCGTGCCTTCGTAGATCTGGGTGATCTTAGCGTCGCGCATATATTTTTCGATCGGATAGTCCTTGCAGTAACCGTACCCGCCGAACAATTGCACGGCATCGGTGGTCACGCTCATCGCCGTGTCGGTGGCAAACACTTTCGCCATTGCGGCCATTTTGGAAACGTTCTTCGCGCCCAGATCGATCGCTCGCGCGGTCGCATAGATCAGTTGCCGCGCGGCCTCGACCT
>JBDSEC010000507.1:0-2572 GCA_039920205.1 Pyrinomonadaceae bacterium | reverse complement strand
GCGCCGCGCCGGCATACTTGGCTAAATTGATCGATTGGCGCGCACCCAACAATGAGACTGGCGTCTTCAAAAAATCGTCGGGAGCGATCCGCGCGACCTGCGGGTCACGAAAATAATCGCTCGAGTTTCCCAGGTACTGGATCGTCGATGATTGGACCAACGCGGTCGAACCGGGGACGGGCGGCAGGTTTTCCAAAAGAACTTCGCGGCTCGGGAAACGGACCATGAAATGCGGTTCGGCGGTAACGATCAAGGCAAAAGTCTGCAAGGGCGTCGTGCCGGAAAACTTGGTGTTGACGATCACGCTGCCGCTCCGCTTTATTTCACCCAAATTATCGACCCGCCCCTCGGGCGAAATGGCCCACAAGACAAAGGTCGTGTAGACGCCGCCCAATTCATAGGCCCGCGGCATGTCATCTATGCTGATCTCTACCCGAGTTCCGCTTCGGCCCGCGCGCTTTATCTTCGCGATCCCGCTTAGCCGCGGGAAACGCGTAGTACCGCGGAAATTTACGATCACGGTTTGGTCTAACGGATAGGTAATGGCCACCGTTTCCCGCGGTGCATCACCCTGTGCTCGAACTGATGAAAATGAAAACGAGAGAAATAAGGCGATGGTCAAAACCGACAAACAAGCATACCGGTGAATTCGCATAGATCAGTTACCTCTTAAATAAGGACAATTTAACTGTCATTCTGTCGACCCAACCAGGCGAAGATGCTCAGGTAAATTTAAGTCGCACCTTTGTTTAGATGCCCGACAGGTTAACAACCTGTCGTACCCGTCGACGAAACATCGCACAAAACCAGATCCAAACCTGCCAGGTCATAGTATGGATGCCAATCGATGCGGTCAATGTTGCCGTAAACCTTCCAATTCATAAAGTTTGCGAAATCTCTCAACAAAATGACCTCATATTTAGAAGCCGGGAGTGCAATTGCTGGTCTTTAATTCCACAATTCTCGCAAGTTTTCCCACAAAATATAGATGCCAATTACCAGTACCAGTATCGTCAACGCCAGCCAGAGAAAGTGTATGACCAATATGATCATCGCCGCGAGCGCAAAGATCAGTGAAATGTTAGTGACGAAACGGGCAAACCGCCGTTTGAACCACGATTCGATAAGCGCCACTAGAAACGCCACGGTAACTAGAGCCGGTATCAAATATTGACGCGCAAATAATATCAGTGCCACGACGCCCAACAGCATGATGCCGATGCTGGCCGCTGCCCACACATCGGCAAAACGGTTCGATCGAAGTTCGGCGCGCGAGGCCGGCCGCACCGGACGCTGCAGATGATCACGCAAGGGTGGTTCAAATCCCGACCGCAGCCGCATTTCATGTTCGACCAACGATCGATGCAGGGATTCTTCGGCGGCCAAGCGCGCGCGCAATGCCGTCAATTCCACGGCCAATTGATTCTTCCGCGTTTGATTCTCGTCGAACGGCCGGATCAGATCGGGCTGCATCCGCAAGGCCGCGTTTTCGGTTGCCAAGCCAGCAAGCTCGGAACGCATGGCTTCGATCTGCTCGGCCAGCGAAGTGATCTTCTGGCCCACTATGCGTTGTCGATCTTGCACCGCATCCAGCATTTGTGCCGTGGGCGGAATCTGATCCAAACCACACCAGCCGACCGGATCGAACCACGACGGACGTGGCGTACCATCACGGTTATACATAGCGCCGCCCGGCGCATCCTCGCCGTCAAAGGGATCGCCAGTGAACAGACCCCACAATCCGCGATAATTCGACATCCAACCGGGTGGGTCATTGATCAGAACGGGCGTGCTCCATTCCATCACCTGACCGGGTCCCAAGCTCAATCCATCACCGCGGGCGTAATCGACAAACGGTACGCGCAGGATCTCGAGCCAGGCATCGTCAGTGCCGTCGGTCGGTTCACCCTCGGGCCGAAATCGTTTGCGCCAAACCGCGCGTAAAGATTCAGCCAACCGGACCACCGGCGCAAAGAACGACAGTCCCAATTCGGTCAAATACTCGCCGGACTGGTAGTAGCTGGCGTGCGAACCGGCCCCGACATAAACCACGGGATGATCCCCTTCTTTCCGTAACTCTGGATCGTTCCAATTTCGGCGCAGGTCATCGCCCGCGTGATCATGCGCGGCAAAGGCCACCCATTCGGGTTGAATCGCCGCGGAATTTGCCGCCGCCAATTCATCCGACAGATAGATCGAGATGGTCTCCCAATCCCCTTCGTGATCATTAGCCCCGTAAAAGCCCGAACGCCAATCGTTGAAGTAATAGAAAAACCAGTATTGCAACACGACCCATTTGTCTTGCCGCACTACCCGACCGTAGTAGTTAAATCCTTGCCCCTCGCTCCGCATTCGCGCGTAAGTTCGCGCCGCCGCCGCCCCGGCACTGCCGGGAACGCGCCCGCGCGTCAGCAGTACGAGCGAAAAGATCGCGTCGATCAGACGTGCTAAATAGCCGACCCGGGCCAGGCGGCCAAATCCGGCACGAAAGGTCTCGTCCGGCTTACGAGTAAGGGTCTTCTGGATCTGCTGGGCGGCTAGGCTGGTAACGGAAAGCGGCTCGACAAACTTT
>JBDSEC010000506.1:0-3351 GCA_039920205.1 Pyrinomonadaceae bacterium | reverse complement strand
GTTGGCCATTGATCGGGTGGCCTACGATACGCGCATGCGGGGCATTTACGCCTAGTAAAAAATATGGGCGAAAATTCGCTAAGTGTAGAAATCTTCTTGATTTCCGGCGCAAGGTAGAGTATGGTCTCGCAGTATTGCTAACTATTGCAGAGGATCGAATCCAATAAGATTTGATGCTAGCAATGGTGATGTTGGTTGACAGCAGTCTTTCTGTTTTCTTAAGCAGTCACGACTATTGCTTTTGCGTCTGGCTCTTATCGAGTCAGATTTACAGAACAGTCGGGAGGCTATCAAAGGCGGTATTATCGCCTTAGAACGAGTGCAGTATTGCTCGGCTCCTCTCGCTGCTCCGCTCCAGTTACACTGTGTTTTCGGTCGCAGGGCGGTAGCAGTTCTACTAACTTAAACCTAAACGCTTGTAGTTGGAGCGTCCGCGCGCCGTTGGAGACCGGACCGCGGGATGTCTGTTTACGGTTATGAATACAGATCAGATGCTTTTCGACATCCGCCCAACCCGGGATCAGCGCCGTGAGGTCGCACGATCCGCAAATTTAGATAACTCGTTTCGCAGGAGGATTGCGATGAGACTCGCGAGAAGAGCGCTCGTTGCCGCGCTCACCCTGCTGGTGCTGTGTGCCGCGGTATCAGCTCAAACTTTAAGGTCGGAGGGCGATCCACGAAATACTTCTCCGACCGTCGGCACAGGCGGCCCCATGGGTGGGCCGACCGGACTCTTCACCATCTATGATGGTCAGACGTTACGACGTGGAGAGTACACTTTCAGCATTGCCTATAGTAATTACGACCGTGATCCAGGCGATGTTGATATCACCGAGATTCCGACCAGTTTTCAAATTGGTTTGAATGATCACTTCGAATTGTTCTTTAACACCGATGCTTATCGCGGCGTTAAGGTCAATTCGCCGCAAAATCTTTCGGGATTCTATCTGCCGAATTCACAATTGTACTATGGGGCCGGGATTGCCACTTTGCGCAATCCAGCGGCGATCATTTTAGCGCCGCGTGGACCGGGCGCTGGTACAATTGGCTTGACGGCGATCTTCCGCCCGACCGGCAATCAGCCGTTTGCGCAATTCCCGTACACCGGCGCTTCCGCCGGTAACTTCGGGTTCCAAGGCTTGACCAATGCGCAGATCGGTGCCTTTTTCGGCTTCCCTGGTCTTCCGACCTTGGGACCGCCGATCTCGGCTGGCGGCGGCGGTAATTATGGCCGCGCAGATCTTTTCCCAGGCGTAGGTTCCGCTTATGGCGGCATCCTGCCAGGTATCGTATTTAGTCAGGCGATCCGCTTCTGCGGCGCTGCGGCTCCCGTACCCTGTAATCGTGTACCGATCAGCTTTACGGTTGCGCCGGTTTATTTGCCGGATGCTCCGTTCATCAATCGGTTGTATGGCCAATCGGCCTTCAGCACCTTTACCGTTGGTGCGAAATGGCGCTTTAACAGCGTTAAGGACTCGTGGGGCTGGGGTATTATTCCGTTCTACCGCTTCTATGCCGACAAGGCTGACGATGCGGGCGGATTTAACCAAATGCAGCGTGGCGCAAGCCCGGGCGGCAGCATCGGAGACTTTGGTCTCGTCTTGTTTGCCGACGCGCGCTTGAGCCGTTCCGTCAACGTTTCGGGTAACTTTGGCTATATCTTGAATAGCAACCCGAAGGGTGATTTCCCGAACGGAACCTTTACGTTGTTGGATCGTCCGGACGAAGTGATCGCGGGTGTCGGATTCGACTTCCCGGTGAACAACTGGTTCCAACCGATGATCGAAGTTCGCTCGACGCAGTATGTCGGTGGACGTACTCCTAACTCGTTCCAGAATAATCCTTTGGACGTGATCGCCGGCTTCAAGATCTATCCGAAACGCTGGTATGGTTTTGGCGCCGCTTGGCGTTATCACGTAAATCAACAGGACAAGCAGTCCTTCAGCAACAATGGAGCGCGTAACGTGACCTTGGCCGCGGTGGGTACGACCCTCGCGACTACGGCTGCGGTCGTTCAGGATGGTGTGCCGGCTGGTTTCCGGCCGTCTGATGATGCCAATGGCTTCATCTTCCAATTCTGGGTAGGCCGTCGTAACGAACGCGTGCCTGACGTGCTTCCGAACCGCGCTCCGACCGTGTCCTTGGGCACGAGTTCGGGAACGGTAACGTTGCCATGTCCGCCGGAACAGATTCAGGGTGCATCTTGCCCGGTTTCGCAGTCGGTTCAACTGACTGCGAATGCTAGCGATCCTGATGGCGACACGTTGCTCTATACCTATAGCGCGACGGGTGGCCGGATCGTGGGCGACGGCGCGAACGTAACCTGGGACTTGTCGGGCGCTCAGCCGGGAACGTACACCACTACCGTTGAAGTCAATGACGGTTGCGGTTGCATCTCGTTTGATAGCAAGACGGTCGAGGTTACGAACTGCCGCGATTGTACGCCGAAGTCGGTTTGCCCGGTGGTGACGGTCAGTTGCCCGACGGATGTTATCCAGTCTGGCCAGGCTGCTACGGTTAGTGGAAACATTAGCGGTGGCGACCCGAATGCCAGCTACACCTATAACTGGACGGTTTCGTCCGGCTCGATCAGTGGCGGTCAGGGTACTTCGACCATCACGGTTGATACCACGAATGTCGATGGTTCTGTAACCGCGACACTCGAGATCGGCGGCGCTGGTCCGGAATGTAACCGAACTGCTTCGTGCACGTTCTCGGTTGCACCTATACTACAACCACGTAAGTTCGACGAGTACGGTCGTATCAAACGCAACGATGAAAAGGCGCGTTTGGACAACTATGCGATCGAACTGCAGAACAACCCGAGTGCGCAGGGCTACATCATCACCTACGGTGGTCGTGTTGGTCCGGCAGGCGAGGCTCAAACCCGTGCCGACTTTGCCAAGAACTACTTGGTGAGCGTACGTGGAATTGACTCTGGCCGGTTGGTCACGGTTGATGGTGGATACAAGGAAACGGGTTGGACCGAACTGTGGATCGTGCCCTCGGGCGCAACTCCGCCGTCCGCCAGTCCGACGGTCGATGCCAGCGAGGTGAAAACCACCGGTGGTCGTCGTCGTCGTGGTGGCCACTAATACCCGAACCGCTCGCGTCTAGTTAGTATCGGACGCAGCTTTATCCGAACGCGGGCGATGTTTCTCGAAGTACTGGGAAGCATCGCCCGTTTCGCTTTTCTTTCACCGTATAGGCGGAAAGCATTCCGTCTTTTCTGACAACCGCAGTTGCCCCCTGCGGCATCGTATCGACTTACGAGTAGGTCATATAGTGATCTACTGCTACCCGGCCGAAGGCTTTCCATCCGGCCATTCGTGGAATCAATAAAAGCCGATG
>JBDSEC010000505.1:0-2933 GCA_039920205.1 Pyrinomonadaceae bacterium | reverse complement strand
GGAATTGGCGCGGTTGCGCTGGAACGAAGACCGCTTTGGCCGTGCTCTGGCCGACCGCACTGATTTCGCCGAAGCGGGCGAGACTTTTCCCGGTTGGGAATGGATGTTGCCACTGATACACGAACCCAAAGGCAGTGCCTTTGATTATTTGACCAACGCGGTTTTGGTGGTGGACGAACCGTCGAGCGTCGAAGCGCAGATCGGGTCGCTCTGGCAGCGCATGACCGAGCGGTTTGAAGAGACCACGGCCGCTGACGAACCCGCGCTGCGTCCCGAAGAGATATTCCTGCGCCCCGATGAGATGCGTGAGGCATTGGACCAGCGCGCGCGCTTGGAATTTCGTACGTTGGGCAAATTGGCCGCTGTAACCGACGCACGAATGGCTATCGAAGCCGAAGAGCCCACGATTCAGTTCGGCCGGCAACGGGCGCCGCGGACGCCGTTATTTCTTTTTCCAGCGGTCGAGCAATCGCCCGAGGTTGAGTGGCAAGCGCGGTCGGTCCGACGATTTCACGGCCGTATGCCCGATCTGGTCGCCGGACTAAGGGAAACGGTTGCGGGTACAACCCTGTTGCTGATGAACGGCGCGGGGATGGCCGAACGCGTCACCGAATTGTTACGCGAAAACGGCGCCGATGCGCGATTGGTTTTGCAATCATCGTCCGCGGATGTAGTCGATTCCCGCATAGTTGTGGCCGTTGGTACGATCGCGGATGGATTTGAGCTGCCAGCGGCGGGACTGACCGTTTACACGGAAGGCGATCTGTTCGACGAATCGGCCGACAGTGCTTTTCGTTCCGAAACCAAACGTCCGCGCGATACGGGTAAAAGCAAGAAACTCAACACGGACGCCTTCGTTTCCGATTTTCGCGATCTGAAAGTTGACGATTACGTGGTCCACATCGATCACGGCATTGCTCGCTTTGGTGGGTTGCAGACCCTTGATCTTCAGGGCGTGCGCGGCGAGTTCATGCTGCTCTTCTATGCCGACGAAGCCAAACTCTATGTGCCGGTAGAGCGATTGGATCTAGTCCAACGGTACGCCAGCGCCGAGGGCAAGCAGCCGACCTTGGACAAGTTGGGTGGACTCGGTTGGCTCAAAACTAAGGCCAAGGCCAAGCGCGCCATGCGCGATATGGCCGACGAACTGCTGCGCCTCTACGCCGAGCGAAAGCTGGTACCCGGGTTTGCCTTTGCGGGCGACACTCCGTGGCAGGCCGAATTCGAAGATGCTTTTGCGTACACACCGACGCCCGATCAGGCGACGGCCATCGTTGACGTTAAAGGCGACATGGAGCAGCCGACGCCAATGGACCGCTTGCTGTGTGGCGATGTCGGTTACGGCAAGACCGAGGTGGCCATGCGCGCCGCCTTCAAAGCGGTGATGGATGGCAAACAAGTGGCCGTACTTACGCCCACGACGGTCTTGGCCTATCAACACGCGGAAACCTTCCGCTCGCGGTTCGCGGCCTTTCCGGTGAAGATCGAATTGTTGTCGCGTTACCGTTCGACCAAGGACCAGAAAGATGTGGTCAAACGCCTGGAAGCCGGAGCGGTAGATATCATCATCGGGACCCACCGCATCCTCTCCAAAGACGTAGTATTGAAGGATCTGGGTTTGGTGGTGGTGGACGAAGAGCAGCGGTTCGGTGTGGCCCACAAAGAGCGCCTGAAGCAATTGAAGAAGCGCGTGGACGTGTTGACGCTTTCGGCAACGCCGATCCCGCGCACCTTGAACATGTCATTGATGGGATTGCGTGACATGTCCATCATCGAAACCCCACCGCGCGACCGCTTGGCGATCAATACTCAGGTTGTCCAGTTTTCGGAGGCCGTGGTGAAATCCGCGATCGAGTTGGAACTCGGACGCAAGGGACAGGTCTTCTTTATTCACAACCGCGTGGAATCGATCGAAACCATTGCCGCGCTGGTTCATCGCCTGGTGCCGCAGGCCCGTTTGGCCATCGGGCATGGGCAGATGAACGAGCAAGAAATGGAAAAGGTCATGCTCGATTTCGTCGATTACAAGTACGACGTTCTGGTAGCGACGACCATCATCGAAAACGGCATAGACATCCCCCGCGCGAACACCATCATCATAAACCGTGCCGACAATTACGGTCTTTCGCAGCTTTATCAGTTGCGCGGGCGTGTAGGTCGTTCAAACCGAAAGGCTTACGCGTATTTGTTGATCCCGGCCGAGGCCAGTTTGACCGCCATCGCTCGCCGCCGATTGGCCGCCATTCGCGAATTTTCCGACCTGGGCGCCGGATTTCGCGTGGCTGCCCTGGATCTGGAACTTCGCGGCGCCGGTAATCTTTTGGGCGGCCAGCAGTCGGGACAGTTGGACGCGCTGGGCTTTGATCTTTATACGCAGATGTTAGATCGCACCGTCGCTGAATTGCGCGGCGAAGTGGTCGAGGATGAGATCAGCGTCACGTTGAATTTGGGCGTGGATGTGGCCATTCCTGACGATTATATTTCAGATATGGGCCAACGTTTACGGGCCTATAAGCGAATTTCGTCAGCCCGCGACAGCGCGGCGTTAGACAAGATCGCCAACGAAACGCGCGACCGTTTTGGACGATTACCCGATTCGGTCGAGAATCTGTTCCAATATGCCCGACTAAGGCGTTTGGCTGAATCCGTCGGGGTGGTTTCGGTCGACCGGATCCCGAATGGGGTGGCCTTTAAGTTAAACGAGAATGCCCGCGTCGATCCGGATAAATTGATGGCATTGATGGCAATAGACCCCGCAGCCAGCTTTACCCCGAATGGTATTTTGCGGGTCACCCTGACCGAACCGTTGATGGAAAAGGCCCGTGAAGTGTTGCTGTCTATACGTGTCACGGACTAGAATCTACGGGTACCGGCCAAATTATATTCCCGTCGTTTATTTGCCCGCGGGCGAAGAACTGAAACCCAAGGAGTTA
>JBDSEC010000504.1:0-3682 GCA_039920205.1 Pyrinomonadaceae bacterium | reverse complement strand
CGCGCCCTCATAAACGTCGTGTTGTGAACTAGTTAGAGGTTCTTGAGGAAACCTTGAGGACCGACGAAGGCCTCTGCCGGAGCGCGGGCGACCCGCCCGCCGACGTACGGAACCACGCAGTCGAACGAAAGCCTCCAACCTACGTTGAATGCTTTCGACAAACTGGACTCATCCGAACCAGCGGGCGAGTCGCCCGGGCTCCCGGCTACGCGTCGCCCTTTTTACCCCACGAGCGTGGTAATTCGACCTACTTTATTCGCAGATCGAACGGCATCATGGCCATCACTTCGCCGTTTTTCATCTGATCCATCATCGCCGCGTAACGGAGTGTCCGGCGCGTGTCTTCCGGAAGTGCAGCAAAGACCGCGCGTTGCTGTTGCAACCTGGCACTGGCCGCCGCGTCGTCACCACCGCGGTTAAAAAACTGTTGCAGGAATGTCCGGGGCGCCGGGAAGATTACCCGGTGCACGTCTTTATCGAGCGGCAACTTGGCCAGGATCTTCGCTTCGTCGATGGCTTTTTCTAGGCCGCCGAAATCATCGACCAAACCTTTGTCTTTCGCTTGATCGCCCATCCAGACGCGGCCCTGCGCGATGGAATGAATGTATTCCTTATCGCGATTGCGGCCTACGGCTACCTTGGGGATGAACTCGTCGTAGTAGGTGCTATTCACCATCTCTTCGAACTTTTTGCGTTCGTCGTCGGTGAACTTTTCCGTCTCGCGGAACAAACCGGCGTTCTTGCCGCGCATGACATATTCATTCGAAACGCCGATCCAGTCGTAGAATCCCTTCAGCACGGGCTTGCCCGCAAAGACGCCGATCGAACCGGTAATGGTCGAAGGTTCGGCAATAACCTTGTTCGCGTTGCAGGCGATGTAGTACCCGCCCGACGCCGCCACGTCGCCCATCGATATAACCACCGGCTTTTTAGCTTTAGCGTTTTCGATCGCGTGCCAGATAACATCCGAGGCGTAGGACGATCCGCCCGGGCTGTCCACGCGGATGACGATGGCCTTGATGTCTTTATCAGCCGCGGCATCATTGATCGCCTTGATCATGGTTTCCGAGCCAACGGTCTGTTCGCCGTAGGGGCTGTTGTTCGAACTGCCGCCGCCGATGACGCCGCTGGCGTAAACGATGGCGATCTTCTCGCCGTCGTTCAGACCCAATTCGCCGGGGTCGACTTCGCGATAAGCCGAACCGCTGGTCAATTTAAGCGTGTCGGTATCTTTGTAGCCCAACCGCTTTTTCAATTCGTTGCGGACCTGATCCTCGTACATCGCGTCGTCGATCAGTCCGGCTTCTTTCGCCTGCTTAGAACTGATGGGCGCGTTATCGATGATGGCCTTGATCTCTTCGGGTGACTTCTTACGCGCGGTTGCGATGGCGGTCACGAAGTGGTTGAACAGATCGTCCAACATCGAGTTCAACACTTCTTTGTGCGCGTCCGACATGTTCTTGCGCGTATATTGGTCGGGCGCGTTCTTGTATTGACCGATCTGATAAAAATCGGGATAGACGCCCAGCTTGTCCAACGATCCGCGGAAGAACATCACCTCGGCGGCCAGGCCGTTGATGTAGAGATCACCCGGCGGCGCGACGTAAACTTTTTCGCAAGCCGAGGCAACGAAGTATTCCTTGTTCGCGCCGTATTCCATATACGCATAGGCGGGTTTGCCCGAGGCGCGGAAATCTATGACCGCGTCACGCAACTCCTCGGATCGCCCCCAGCCCAAGCCAGTCATGCGCACGTCTAGTAGTAATCCGCTGATCCGTTTATCGACCTTGGCTTTACGGATCTGCCATAACAGGCTGGTCAGCGAATCGGACTTTCCGCCAAAGGCTTCGGCCAGCGGGTCGTTCGGCACAAAATCCGGTAGATCGCCTTCGATACGCAGGACCAGCACGCTATTGCTCGCGATCGTTGGTTTGCTGCCGCGAACGGCGTTGACCAATAGGGCGATCACGATCACGCCAACCACCAATAGAACCAGCAAGCTGCCGGCGACGAAGAGGGCAATTTTCCTACCGCGGGACATGGACATAGCTTTTATTCACCTAACGAAAAATCTCAGTTTTCCACCCCAGCAAAAGATAAAGGTGGAAGATTGAATACGAGCATAACGAGGAAAAGGTTTAGTCTATCCAGTTAGAAGCCCGAGCCGGTGGGTTGGTAGTACCGCGTTTACGCGGGTTTTTGGCCGCGGATATCACAGTGTGCGCGAGTCGAGCTCGGTACCACCTGCGATAGTGATTTAGTGCACCGTGTTCGCTGGGTGGTCGGTTAGCCTCCAGCGATCGCCAATATGGGACAAGGAGCCACGGCCGTTACGGCTCGGACCCCGGCTCCCGGCTACGCCGCCCGTTCGATCCAGCCGCCACCGACCACTTCGTCGCCGCGATACCAGACCGAGGCCTGGCCTGGTGTGATCGCGCGTTGGGGTTCGTCGAATACGATATGCGCGCGGCCACCCGGCAGCGCAGTGATGGTGGCTGGCTGCGGGTCTTGGCGATAGCGAACGCGCACTTCGGCGCGTACCGGTTCCGACGGTTCGTCGAACGCGACCCAGTTCGTGCCCGCGACCGTAAAGTCCGTGCGGAGCAGCTCTTCCTGCTCACCGACCATCACGCGATTAGTTGCGGCATCAACGTTCAACACATACAACGGACGTTCGGCGGCGATGCCTAAGCCGCGCCGCTGGCCCACAGTGTAGCGATGGATCCCCTGATGCGTGCCAACCACGTTGCCCGCAGACGTCACGATCTGACCCTCGCCGGGCAACTCAGAAGTGCGGTCTTCGGCGTCCAAGTAGCGATCGATAAACTCGGCGTACTTTCCGTCGGGAACAAAACAGATCTCTTGCGACTCGCTCTTCTCGGCCACGTCCAACTGGCTGGCGCGAGCGATACCGCGGACTTCGGCCTTGTCCATTTCACCCAACGGGAACCAAGCGCGCGACAGTTGGTCCTGCGTCAATTCCCAGAGGAAGTAGGTCTGGTCCTTCCACAAATTCTTACCGCGCAATAATCGATATCGGTTGGCCGCGGCGTCAGGCTCGACCCGTGCGTAATGACCGGTTGCGACCTTTTCACAGCCCAGGCTAAGCGCCAACTTGTCCAACGAGGCAAACTTTAATCGCGAGTTGCACGCGACGCAGGGGATCGGCGTTTCCCCCGAAAGATAGCTCTGTACAAAGGGCTGGACTACATCGGTTTCGAATTCGCGCTCGAGGTTCAGCACATAGAAGGGAAATCCGAGTTCGCCCGCCACGCGCCGCGCATCATATACGTCGTCCAGCGAACAACAACGCGACGGCAAGGGATCGCCATTCTCGTCTTTGTTAATGCCGCGGCGTTGATTCCACAACTGCATCGTGAACCCGACCAGTTCGTGTCCCTGGTCGCGCAACAGCGCCGCCGCTGCCGACGAATCAACTCCACCACTCATGGCCACTGCGATCTTCATATGCAGTTATCAGTATATCGGAGAGGGTGAGTTAAGTGCCAACTAGCGTCCGACAAGCTGTTAGCTTTTCGAATCTCCATTCCTGATTTGCGGATTGACTCTGAACAGGCGTGTATCGAAACGAGAATCGACAGACTAACAGGCTTTCGGACCTGAACAGCGGCTCTGCCGCTCTATGTGCGGAAAGGCTCCGCCTTTCAGGAACAATATCTTC